>CBDUSK010000132.1:0-5123 GCA_965369915.1 uncultured Phycisphaerae bacterium | reverse complement strand
AATCGGGGTGATAGGATTCGAACCTACGGCCTCCTGGTCCCAAACCAGGCGCTCTAGCCAAGCTGAGCTACACCCCGTATAAATCGACTGGGACGGAATTGTAATGGGGTATTGTAATAATTGCAAGATAATAAAGGCCCTCAAACCGGCGGTTTTGAACCAGAATAGCAGGTAGAATACAGAGAACATTCTTGAAAACGCCTCGCCCGGCAGGTACAATACCCGGATAAACGGCAGGCTTCTTATCATGGACAGAAAGATAAATAATTCCGTGCTCGAGCTTATCCAGGGGGACATAACCGAATTATCAACAGACGCGATCGTCAACGCAGCGAACACCCATCTTGTTCTCGGCGGGGGGGTAGCAGGGGCCATCCGGATGAAGGGTGGACCAAGGATACAGGCAGAATGCAGCAAAAAGGGCCCGATCAGCACCGGCGAGGCCGTGATAACAACCGGTGGAGAACTGAAGGCTGAATACGTAATTCATGCCGTCGGGCCGAGACAGGGCCAAGGTCAGGAAGACGAAAAGCTAAAAAGCGCGACATTGAACGCCCTTAAAGTGGCCGATGTTAATGGGCTCAAGAGTATTGCATTTCCGGCGATAAGCACGGGTATTTTCGGTTTCCCGATGGACAGATGTGCGGAGATCATGCTTTCGGCCACAATAGATTATCTCCAGGGCCCCACGTCCCTGGAGCGGGTGATATTCTGTCTGTACGACCAGACGGCCCGTGACGTGTTCAGGAATTGCCTGTCGCAGATCCTTAGATTTCAGTAGAAATTAAAGCAGAATTCGTGTATTCTGTGGTAATGAAGACCGAGTTTGTAAAAGTGGGCGCCCAGGATGAGGCGAAGATAAGGGCAGCGGCAAAAGTCCTCGATGAAGGGGGACTTGTGGCATTTCCCACCGAGACGGTCTACGGTATAGGCTGCCCCGCCCGGCGCGAAGCTATAGCCAGGCTTAATGCCGTCAAAGGAAGATTGTCAGGAAAGCGGTATACCCTTCATGTGGCAGATGTTGACTCGGCGAGGAAATATGTTCCACAAATGCCCTTACGAGGAAGGATTCTGATCTCAAAGGCCTGGCCCGGACCTTTGACAGCGGTCTTCGAGATTTCACAGCAAGTACTTGACGAACTAAGCAAAGTAGTCGATAGAGAAGCGTTTGAGTTGCTGTACGCCGATGGTACGGTCGGCATCCGATGTCCTGATAACCAGATCGCGCAAAGGCTGTTAAGGTTGACGAATAACCCGATAGTTGCCCCAAGCGCGAACCTAAGCGGGGCAAAGCCCGCGACAACTGCCGGGCAAGTGCTGAGACAATTTCAGGGCAAGATCGATATGGTCCTTGAAGGCTCAGAGCCGGCCTGTAAGTATAAAAAGAGCAGTACCGTAGTAAAAATAACTCAAAATAAGATAACTGTATTGCGAAAAGGAGTTTATGAAAATAGCGAAATCGAGGCGATGGCCATGGTAAGAATCTTATTTGTATGTACCGGCAATACATGCCGAAGTCCAATGGCAGCAGCATTTTGTCGAAAAATTATATCGGAAAAATTGAAATGCGATGTTGACGAAACAGAAAAAATGGGTTATATCATACACTCTACTGGGGTTATGGGTCTCAGCGGGACCCCTGCCAGCAGAGAAGCGACTAAGATTTGCGCAGAAAGAGGATTAGACATAAGGTCGCACCACAGCAGCGGCATATCGACCGAAGAGATCGAGGCCAGTGACTTTATATTTGTGATGAGCAAGAGCCATCGTGACAGTGTCCTTGAACTTTGTCCAAAGGCGGCTGGGAAATGCGAGCTTTTGGACGGCGACAGAGAAATATCCGATCCGATCGGAGCAGGTGATGAAGTTTATCGTAGTTGCGCAAAGCAGATAGAAAAGGCTTTAGACAAAAGGATTAATGGGATCATAACATGAAAATAGCGGTATCAAACGACCATCGAGGAGTAAAAGCCATTGAGCAGGTCAAAGCGATCATTGCTCAATTGAACCACGAGTGTATAGATTTCGGCAGTGCCGACGAACATCCGGTGGATTATCCTGATATGGCCTATGTGGCGGCTAAAGCTGTATCCGAGAACAAGGCAGACAGAGCTATACTTGTTTGCGGAACCGGGATCGGTATGAGCATCACCGCTAATAAGATTAAAGGTGTAAGGGCGGCTCTTTGTTTCGATGAACTTAATGCACAGATCTCACGGCATCATAACGATGCGAATGTGCTTTGCCTGGCGGGTGATCTGCTTGGAGCGACCGTGCTTAGAAAGATAGTAGAGACATGGCTGACAACAGAGTTCAGCGGGGGCAGACATCAAAGACGTGTCAATAAGATCACCGCTATCGAAAAAGGCAAAGATCCGCGAACTATAACCGATAACACGAAATCTCAAAGCTAACCGGATCGTTGAGTTACATATTACACAACGTATTTAGAAAAGGATAAGGCGACAGAAGGCTCAATTCGCCGGGTCCGTCCTGTCATAAAACCTCTGAATGTTGTCTTGAAGTCAAATATTCCGCTGGTACTTTGTATAAAGTTTGCAGATCGATGGATTTTGATGTAAAGATTGACGAGAGGAACCGTTAAGCTTAGAATTAAGAAACGCACCAGGCGGCCAAGCCTGGACCAGATATCTCTAACTTCTTTAGCATTAACAAGTTAAAGATACAAATGGCTGTCAGATAATGATAAATATCAATGAAAACTTTTTGAAACTTCAGGCAGGATACCTGTTTCCCGAAATCGGAAGACGCGTCGCGGCATTCGCGGAAGCAAATCCGGATGCAGAGATCATAAAGCTCGGAATAGGCGATGTAACCGAACCTTTGGCTCCCGCCGTCGTCGAGGCAATGCACAGGGCCGTCGAACAGATGGCTCGCGCCGATAGCTTCAAAGGTTATGATGGCGGCGGCAGAGGCTATGATTTCCTGATCGACGCCATTATCGAAAATGATTTTCGCTCACGAGGTATCGAGTTCGAAACCTCTGAAGTTTTTGTCAGCGACGGTTCAAAATGCGATACCGGCAATTTCCAGGAGATATTCGGGCTTGATAATGTCGTGGCAGTGGCCGATCCGGTGTACCCGGTGTACGTCGATACAAATGTGATGGCGGGCAGAACGACAGAAGCGCTGAGCGAAGGCAGGTACGGCAAAATCGTATATATGCCGTGCGGACCGGAAAATGGTTTTATCCCTGAACTGCCGGGCGAACCGGTCGATATTATCTATCTGTGCTTTCCAAACAATCCGACAGGTGCCGTCGCCACTAAAGAACAACTGAAACAGTGGGTTAACTTTGCGCACGAAAACAAGGCGATAATACTTTTCGATGCGGCTTACGAGGCGTTCATCTCGGATACGGCCATCCCTCATTCGATCTATGAAGTGGACGGTGCAAAAGCCGTGGCCGTCGAGTTCAGAAGCTTTTCTAAAACTGCCGGCTTTACGGGCCTAAGATGCGCTTTTACTGTGGTTCCGAAAGAACTCAAGGCCTATACAACCGAAGGATATGCTGTCGATGTGAACCCGATATGGCACAGACGTCATTGTACGAAGTTCAACGGCGTAAGCTATATTACACAGGCAGGTGCCGCCGCGGTGTACAGCGATGAAGGTAAAAAGCAAATAAGAAAAACGATCGAGTTGTATATGAAAAATGCCTCGGTGATCACCGAATCGCTTACTAAACTGGCCTATAAGGTCTATGGCGGGATCAACGCTCCGTATGTCTGGGTTGCGACACCTGGGGGGCAAGCTGCCTGGGAATTTTTCGATATAGTCTTGGAAAAAGCCAACGTCGTCGGTACACCCGGTTCAGGCTTCGGGGCATCCGGTGAAGGTTATTACAGGCTCAGCGCTTTTAATAAACCTGACGTGGTAGCCGAAGCCATGGAGAGATTTTCAAAGATCTGAAACTGTTCGATAACAGGCCGGAATATTGGAACGGAATTCACAAATCACAACTGCTTATATCGGTCTTGGCAGCAATCTTGGTGATAGCCAGGCCTTGATAAACAGGGCCTTAAAGGAACTTGCTGACGTTGATGCGACAACGATAACCGGTGTTAGCAGGGTGCTGAAGACCGAATCGCTCGGTGATAAAACGCAGCCGGATTATCTTAACGCAGTGGCCCAGGTCTCTACAAGCCAATCCGCTGAGGTCCTTTTCGGGCGTATCAGAGCGATCGAAGATTTGCTGGGAAGACAAAGAACTGCCAGGTGGGCGCCGCGGACGATAGATCTCGACCTGCTGCTTTATGGTGATAAGAAGATCCGGACCCCAGAATTGACGGTTCCTCACCCACAGATGCATCTTCGTTCGTTCGTGCTTGAAGGCATGTGCGAACTCGCCGGTGGATTTATTCATCCGGTATTGAAACAGACTATGCGGACTCTTGCAGAAAGGCTGGGCGGCAACGATTATGTAATTAATCCAGAAGTTCCTCAGCTTATTAGTATCGCCGGCGTAATAGGTGTCGGCAAAACCACCCTGGCAATGGGATTGAGCAAGGCCCTTGGCTGTGAACGCATCAGGGAAGCTTACGATACAAATCCGTATATGGAAGAAGCTTATGCCGGTAACACCGATGTCGCGCTTGACTGGCAGTTATATTTTTTGAACAGCCGGTTCGAACAGCTTAATAAGGCAAACCTTCGGCCCGGCCGGGTTGTTGTGAGCGATTATGCCTTTGATAAGGAAAAAATTTATTCCAGGAGAGTATTGACGCCGGACCAGTTGGCTTTATATAACAAACGTTTTAAGTTAGTCGAATCGAATATTTCGCAACCTGTGCTGGTGATATATCTTAGAGATTCGGCCCAGGTCTGTCTTGAACGAATACACAGCCGCAATAGGCCGTACGAACAAAATATCGAGCTGAAGACACTGCAGGATTTTTATAACGATTATGAAAAACTTTTTAACCGATGGGACACCTGCCCGGTGATCCGATTATCAACCAAAGAGTTTGACTGCTTCAGTGACGAAGCGGTCAAAGATCTGGCAGAAGTTGTTGAAAGTTATATATGGAGATCGCAAGAACAATAAATTCGGTAAGAAAGGCCGTTAAAAAGGCTCGCAGCGAAGGCAAGACTATAGGTCT
>CBDUSK010000131.1:0-5148 GCA_965369915.1 uncultured Phycisphaerae bacterium | reverse complement strand
GATTTCTTGCAGTCCATCATACCCTGTCCGCTCATCTTGCGGAGTTTCATAACTACTGCCGCCGGGATTTCTGCCATTTCTTTATACTCCTGTCTATATTTCTGCTGATTTGTTTTCGGTTATGGAAAACTCAACTGCAAAAACTCAGATGCCGCCAATTCGCGTTCGATCCGAGTTTGCCCTGCTGATCTTACTGACTTATTTATTGTTTCTCGGCCGGTTTTTCTTTCGGCTTCTTGGCTGGCGATTTTGCCTTTGCCGCAGGTTCCGGATTCGCGGCAGCTTCCGCGGTCGCAGTAACTCCTGCCGGTTTTTCTTCCGGCTCTGATGCCGGTGGTTGAGCATCTGTTACCGGAGTCTCCGGAACCGCCTCTGCTGATTGCCGCTCCGGTGCCGCTGCCGCTTCCTTCTTAGCGTCCTTGGCACTGGCAAGAGATGGTCTCTTTGAGCGTCTTCGTCCCGCAGGCTTAGCAGTATCCGACGGCTTGAACATCGTCTTGCCCACAGCTATCGCTTCTGCCAGCTCACCAAGAAGTATCTCGATAGCCTTTATGGAGTCGTCATTGGCGGGGATTACGATATCGACAGTATCCGGATTGGAATCCGTATCGATGATCCCGATCGTTGGGATACCGAGTTTGGCCGCTTCACGCAGTGCGATGATCTCTTTCTTGGCATCGACCACAACGACTGCGCCGGGCAGACGGTTCATCTTGCGAACGCCGCCAAGATTCGTACCGATCTTGCGCATCTCGCGCTTGAGCCGCGAACCCTGCTTTTTGCTCTCAGCCTCTAATTTGCCGCTGGCTTCCATCCCCTCAAGCTCTTCCAGACGCTGAAGACGCGAACGGACAGTCCGAAAGTTAGTCAGCATACCCCCAAGCCAACGTTCACAGATATAGTGCATGCCGCACTTTTCGGCCACCTCCATCACCGCCTTTTGCCCCTGACGCTTGGTGCCGACAAATACTACATCTTTTCCCGAAGAAACCACATTGGTAAGGAGCTTTTTAGCGATTAGCAGCCCCTTAAGTGTTTCCTTCACATCAATAATGTGGATCATGCCGCGCTTGCCGAAGATATAAGGTTTCATCTTCGGGTTCCACCGGCTGGCCCCGTGTCCAAAATGTACGCCCGAGCTTATCAGCTCACGGGCTAATTCCGTACGCACAAACTCTGTACCTCCCATTTTTTTTTCAAAAAACCCTTTTAATCACTCTGTTCGCCCACAACTGACAAACAGACCCCGCAAAGTAATATAATACCCCATAGATGTCAAGATTTTTTGTCAGATCCCCAATTTTTCTTCCTTTACCGGAATTTTTTCTGCAAAGAGGCCTGTTTGCCATAAGTTTTTTAAAAATTTTTCAAAAAAAAGGGTTGACAGGGACCGAAGATGTGTTATACTTGTATTAGTAGGAGTAGTACAAGTGGCGGGATATTAAAATGCAGTTTAAAATCGATAATGCCTCAGAAAGAGCGATTTATCAGCAGATAATCGACCAGGTCAAGCGCGATATAGCCCTTGGAAGGGTAAAAACCGCCGAAAAACTGCCGACCGTGAGAGAACTTGCCGCCGATCTGGTTATCAATCCAAATACGATCTCAAAGGCTTACAGGCAACTGGAAAAGGATGGAATTATTATTACCCGTCCCGGGGCGGGTACGTTTGTGGCCGAGCTTTCCAGTAACCTCAGCAGGGCCGTCCAGAAGAAAATACTCTGCGAAATGATAGAACTAATGCTTGTTGAGGCAATTCATATGCAGATCGACAGGAAGACTCTTGTCGAATGGTTTGAAAATTTACTTGAAAGGTTTAAATTCGGCTCAAAGGACCGCAAGAAGAATGCTTGATCAATTGATACCCCGAGAGCCCGTAATGATGTGGCATAGGAATTATTCTTGTGTGGATGTTTCCTTAGGAAAGGCAAAGGTATTCTAATGGGTGAGAACGTGATAGAAATTCAGGACCTGGTTAAATACTATGATGGCCGGTGCGTTTTAGATGGGGTGAGTTTTGCAGTTCCAAAGGGGTGTATTTATGGTCTTCTGGGACGAAACGGTATAGGCAAGACGACAATTATCCGCATTCTACTGGGGCTTGAGCCCGCGACCAGGGGCCGGACGTTTTTACTTGATAAGAATGCAATGGATCTAACTGCTCGGGACAGGGCGCGTGTGGGTTATGTTGCCGAGGGTCACAATCTTATCCAGAACTATAAAGTAGAAAAACTTGTTACTCTCTGCAGAGATATTGCTTTGAATTGGAATGAGAAATTTTTTGCCGAACTTATTGACAAGTTTCGTTTACCGATGAACAGGAAGGTAAAGGAGCTTTCAACGGGAATGCGTGCGGAACTGAATCTGGCCCTGGCAATGGCGATAGAGCCGGAGGTATTGATCCTTGACGATCCGACACTGGGACTTGATACAGTAGCAAGGAGGCAGTTTCTTGAACTTGCTATCGAGGTGATACAAAAAGATGGCAGGACCATATTGTTCAGTTCACATATTTTAAGTGATGTGGAGCGGATAGCAGATCGAATAGGTGTCCTGGTCGGGGGAAAACTGGTTATCGATTGCTCACTTGAAGAGTTGAAAAAGCGGATCAAGAAAATGCGAGTTATTTTTCCCGAGCAGGCGCCGAAGGATCTTCACCTGACGGAGATAATTCGTCAACAAGAACACGGCCGGGAGATGGTTATTACCGTTGCAAACTGGGATGAGCAAAAGAGGGCGGTATTGGAAGCGTTTAAACCTGAGAGTTGTGATGAGATCCCGATGAGCCTTGAGGACCTGTTTATCGAATGTACTAATCCCGGTTTGACGATGACAAAGTTATGAATAACAGGAGATAAGGAATGTTTGCACTTATAAAAAGAGAATTCGTGGATAATATCGTCCTCTTTGTAATGGCAATTATGCCTGGGGCAATGATATCGGTTCTTATTATTCAAACGGTGGTAAGAAGGAGTATGGTCGATGCACCGATCGGGATCCCGGAATCCATGTACGAAGTATTCTGGGGTTATTTACTTGTCGGAGCTTTTGTTACCGTGGCCTGTGGAGCGGTCCAAATGCATGGTGACAAAAATGAAAAAATCTCTACATTCCTGTCTACCCTGGCAACGACACGAAAGCACATAATGGCAGCAAAGCTGATATTTGGGGGGATTGTAATACTGATTCTTTCTGTGCCGGTTGTTGTCACTGATATAGCTTTGCTGAGAGTTTTTAGTCGATTAGCTCCGATAGAAACAAGTGTTCTTATCAAGCCGTTTGTAACGATATTTTCTGTTTTTGTGTGCTGCTATGCGATCGGTCTTCAGTCAGGATGGAGGACAAGCAAAATAATGTCGCTTCTGAGCAGCATAGCATTAGCAGCGGTTATGATACTTGTGGTTGTTATTAAAGGTTTTAGTGTTGAGTCGGTGTTGATACTGCTTCTGTTTTCCGTTGCATCACTGATTTGCACATGGCAGAAATTTCTTAATGCTCGCTTATAAAGGGATAAATGATGAAATCACGAAATGGATATCTCCTTAATATTCTGGTTACAGGTTTTATAACGATAGTTGTTCTCTCGGTCGTCTTATTTATTGGGCGATTTTTATGCCTGCAAACATTACTGGCTGTGATGCCGCATAGGTTTAGTAAGGTCAATATTTCTCCTTCGGGACTTGTTAACCAGATCGATGCTCTCATTGAAGAAAAGTCCGGCGATCCGAACAGGGTTGCCAAGCCGTCGCAAATTATGATTTGGACTGGGAACGATCTGTTTGAATTAAGCCTCGGTGCTTTTGGGGAATATTATGATCTTCGTACCAGAAGGCGGCAGATAATATCTCCGGATATCCGTTATACATCATTTGGTAAAAAAAGCAAAACTCATGGCCGAGATCTACATGAACCAGGCCGGAACTTCCACAGAGGCCTCCTTGCTTCTCGGGCGGGGCGCATAATTTACTTTGATAAAACCTTAGGTCTTTTTGTTAACTGTGATATAACCAGGTCAGATATTTATCCGGAAAACAAATGGACCAAGACCATACACTCATATGTCGGCCCCGAAGGATTTTCCAAGACACCTGATGAATCGTTAGGTCGATTTATTAAACCTCTAAGATTTGTTTATAACGCTAACCGTATTCCGATCGTTTATGATCAGAAATTAAGCCGGTTTGTTCGTATTGATTTTACAGAAGAAAGGGTAACTAAAGGACCCCGGATCGAATATGACATCGTTCAGGTTGGTCGAGTTAAAAAGAACGAAAATGGAATATCAGGTCCCCTCTGGACACCTCCAAGAAAGCGGGTAATAAAGGTAAAGAAACGAGGCGAGAGAGTAAAAGAATATACCAAATATCCGCCAGTGGGAACTAATATGGGCATTGAGAATAAGCGAGATTGGGAGCCGGTTCTGGAAAAGAGCGGCTTGATCTTTAAGCTTGATAAAGAAACTTTAGAATTGAGTGGTCCTGTAGGCAGGCTGCCAGGTTCTGATCCGGATAAACTGTTCGCATATAATGTTAAAGGATTTTCGGTGGATGCCGAGCACGAAGGATTGCTTGTCGGGTATTCAGGGGCCAATGTGTTCAGGCCTCAGGTTCAGGTTTTTGATAAGAATGGCACGATGATCAATCAAAGACGCGTTAAAATTGATTTTAAAGAATTTGGAGGTGGGCCGGCCTTATCTATCGCTAACTATGTTCTGGAAACGCTTCAGCCGGCGGTGTTCGGGCTTATTTCTTATTTTACTACATATAGTTTTGATGGAGCCGGTGGTCCCAGGTCATTGTTTATTCTGCCAAATTCGCATATGGCACGAGCCGGCAGCAAGCGGGCTTCCAGTGATGTGTCCAAATATGCTGTTTGCATAGGAATGTTATTTCCCTCACTGATAATCGGGGTACTTTTGGCCGGGCGCATCGAACGTGATGCCAAGATTGTGGGAATTAGTGCCGGGGCAAGATTTTGGTGGATTATAGTAACAATAGTATTCGGCCTAAGCGCATATATTACTTACAGACTGACCCGGCCGAAGGATACTTTGGTTAGCTGTGTTAACTGCGGCAGAATGAGACGCCCGGATACCGAAAGATGCCACCAATGCAAAAGTCTTTGGGATATACCCGAACTGGTCGCACC
>CBDUSK010000130.1:0-5232 GCA_965369915.1 uncultured Phycisphaerae bacterium | reverse complement strand
ATAAAACCGTACACCCCGGCTAAGCAGTAGCACGTCATAACCGTTCTTTTCAGCGACATTCCCCTGTCCATCATCTGGTCATAAACATGTCCTCTGTCCGAGACGAAAAAAGGCCTTTTATTTAAGGTTCTTCTTGCGAAAGCCACAGCTGTATCGAGTATAGGCAATCCGAAGATCACGATAGAGCAAAGAGTCCATAAAGGATTTTCCGCGGCAAAGAGCATCATCAGTGAAGCGAAGATCACCCCAAGAAATAAACTGCCCGCGTCTCCCATAAATATCTTCGCAGGGTTCCAGTTGAATGGCAGAAAACCGCATATACTGCCGAGCAGCCCAAGAGCAACTACGATCCTTATTTCACCCTCAAATCCTCCGGTGCCCTGCGACTTTATAAGTATTGCCAATACAAGCATACCCAAAGCCGTCACAACACTCACTCCTCCGCAAAGCCCGTCAAGCCCGTCGAGAAGATTCAGCGAATTTGTTGCGCCAAGGACGAAGATCAATGTGATTATAAATCCCACTGGTATCTCTACAGCAGGATGTATCTGGAATCCTGTAAGTTCGGTAATAAACACAAGGTTTGGTTTTATGCCGACAACTGCCAGAGCAAAGGCCGCTGTCACTTGACCGGAGATCTTTTGCCATGGCTTAATATCATGAATATCGTCCACTGCGCCCGTCAGGCAGCCGACCAGCCCGGCAAATAATATGCCGATAAGCAATTTCAGGGCATCGGCAAAGTAAGGTTCTGTCCGCAAATAAAATATGGCTGTGAGTATCCCTATGACAAAACCGATAAATATCCCTATTCCGCCGAGGTATGCCACCGCCTCGGTATGCGTTTTGACAGAATCATCCGGCTTATCGACAATGCCCGCTCTCAACGCTATTTTTCTGCACAGTAAAGTCCCCACAAGACCGGATACAAAAGATGTCCCCAATACAAACCAGAACTGTGATATCGAACTGACTGTTCCTGATAAAACGCTCATTCCATCGATAACCATTGATCATGACCTTTAAGTGTCGATACAGTTACTGTACAGGGACTAACAATAACCGGCAAACCGGTAACTGTCCAGCAAAAACAACAGACTTTCTGTTTGTTGACTTTTAGCCATGTTTAAAATAGTATAGCGTTATAACTTTCAAGTCAAAAACTGTTGGAGACTGTTGGTGAAAAATAACTGTCGGAAGTTTATTCTCTTTTTTGTGATCTTTTGTAATTGTCCCTCAGCATGGGCTTTAAAACCCCAGCAGGTACTTGTTGTCGCCAATGGGGCAAATCCTGACTCTGTTCGCATCGCGGAGTACTATTGCCGAAAGAGGTCTGTTCCAAAAGAAAACATCCTGAAGTTATCGCTGAATCAGACTTTGAGCGACAGCATAAGCAGGGCTGACTATCAAGGACTTATCGCAGGACCCGTACGCACCAGGCTTTTCAAACCGGAATTCAACGGGAAAATAACATGCCTGCTTACGGTATATGGAGTTCCGTTTCGGGTCAACGCCAGGGGAATGCTCAAGGGACAGGAAAAAAATTTAGCTCGGCTTGAGGAAATGGCGGAACTCAAAGCCGAACGGTTGAAAAAGTTCGCCGAACAGTTCAACTCCTTCGCTCAGACAGCCAATAAAAATACCAATGCTTCCGACAAGAAACGCTCGGCAAAGGAAATTTTAAATAAACTGGATCCTTATATCGAAAACGCCCGCAACTCAATACTGGAAATGCAGGATGAATATGCCCGGCAGCACCGGATGAAAAAATGGCTCCAGCTCAACGCTGAGATTTATGGTAAGGGGCAAACATGGCTAAAAGCACAGGCTAAGGCAGGGTTGTTTGAACCGATGACCGCTGCGGAGAAGATCGAACGCATGGATTGTGAAACTCTTTTTAAAAAGGCAAAAGACAAGAACTGGGATCATACCAGGAAACTGCAGGAGGGATTTTACCCTGCGCTCGAGACTTTTGCAGGCTTAAAAGCATTGCTGCTCCAGCTTTATGCTGACATAAACGATATCAAAGGGACCGAGACAAACGCCTCTGTAGACAGTGAACTTTCTATGGTGATGTTCGATGATTATCCGTTGCATCGATGGCGGAAAAATGAATTGAAAAAACGGTCTTTTATATTGGGTGCCAAGACGCTTATGGTTGCCAGGCTTGACGGTCCCGGCGCTGATATTGCGACCGGGCTTGTTGATAAAGCGATCTCTGCCGAGCGGACCGGCCTTAAGGGCACCGCTTATATTGATTCGGGATATTCACTGATAAAAAACCCTTCGCAGTTTAAACAATACGATCAGGCACTGCTGGACACGGCGCTTTTGATAAAACAACAGAGCACGATAAACGTCATTCAGGAAAAAACGGCCAGAGTTTTTCGCCCCGGCTCCTGCCCCGGGACAGCTCTTTACTGCGGATGGTACAGTCTGAGAAAATATGTCGACGCCTTTGATTTTGTCGATGGGGCGGTAGGTTTCCATATCGCAAGTTTAGAGGCTGTGAACCTGCGAGACGCAGCCGGCACTCAGTGGTGTCCTGCGATGTTGACCGACGGGATAACAGCAACAATTGGAGCCGTTGCCGAACCATATCTAACCGCGTTTCCGGAACCGAAACGCTTTTTTTCCGAACTTATCAGGGGCAGGACTTTGGTCGAGGCATACTACAGGGCAAAACCATATAATTCATGGCAGATGGTACTGATCGGCGACCCGTTATACAGGCCTTTCAAACCTTACTGAGACAGCTCTTCCGGCTCTTCTGTATAGACCATGCAGGTAAAATAGGAGGTAAGCACCGCTGAGGCTATTCCGGTAAATGCCGTGACGCAATCTACAAGCCAGACTTCTTTGCCCAGAGGGATCGAACTGAATTTCACCGCCGCCAGAAATAGTATCGGCACAGACAAAGCGGCTAAAAGCCATTTCGGTTGGGTGAGCTTGTTGGCCGCCAGGGGGAGATAACGATATATATACTGAATCCAGATCAAGGTAAACATTGCGTAGGAAAGAAAATGAAACCCGGTATTTACGAAAGGCAGCTCCCATAGCAGATCGATTTTTGAAAGATTGGATATTGTAAATATCAGGATTGTCGAAAATATTAGGCCGGCTGGCCAGAATGTAAAAACAGTCAATATTAAAAGGCCTGTTACTGTCCCCGTTAAGTCCGCAAAAAAATCCATCACATCCGCATTTCGTCCCACCCTGCCCTGAAGCCATTCGTCAAATACACCGTACCAGACCATTATTGCAAGGCTGATCCAGACCTTGGCTTTTGTCCAGCGGACCTTTTTATATGGGCTGATGGCAAACCACCAGAAAAAAACAAGTACGAAATATGCAAGAAAATGCATGGTTTTATCGGACATCCCGCTCCTGCGGGCCAACAGCGGTACCGGAACGTGAGTGGCAATAAAAATGGCCGGCCAATAAAAACCCAGCGTTATCAGAACATATTTATGACGTTTTAATAATGACATATCACTATATATCGGCTAAATATAACTTTGCCAATAATACGGAGTTTTAAAGCGGGTTCTTTTATTTTTACCTCGGTTGGTTTATGATACTGACGGAAAACTTTATCCCTCAGTGGCTTGGCAGTAAATACTGGGAAAATCACATATGCCTGTTGCTTTCTGGGATATCTCGATAGTCGTAATGTCATCTTGATAACATATTTTGTGCTCAGGATTTCTCTGGCCTTTATTATCGCATTTGCTGTCCGGATACTTATTTATGTACCAAATCTTTATCTTATAAGAGTTCATTTGAAAAAAAATGACTCTCTACGTCACGCTGAGCTTGACAGTCAGGTATAAATCCGTAAATATATAACTGGATCGGCTGTGAAAACGGGGAAAGAAAATGAGCGAGATAAAAAAAGCGGCTCTTATAATAGCACAGGATATGTTTCGTGACGAAGAGCTTTTTGATACTCAAAAAGCTCTCGAAATAGCGCACGTCAAAACAACCGTCGTAAGTTCAAAACTGGGCAATTGTAAAGGCAAACTTGGGGCTGTGGCAAATGCGTCAATGCTCATAGAAGAAGTCGTCGCTGATGATTTTGACGCGATAGTCTTTGTCGGGGGACCCGGTGCTGTGGAATATTACGACAACTCGATCGCCCTTGACCTTGCCGGGAACGCATCCAAAAAGGGCAAGGTCGTCGCTGCGATCTGCATTGGTCCAAGGATATTGGCAAATGCCGGCTTGCTTAAAGGACTAAAGGCCACATGCTTTGAAAGCGAAGCCGATGCCATAAAAAAACTCGGCGCGAACTTCACGGGTGCCGACGTCGAGCGCGACGGCAAAATAATTACCGGAAACGGACCGCTCGCCGCAACTCAATTCGGCGAAACTATTGCCGAAGCTCTGGCTGAATAGGTCCTTCCTCCTGCGCTTCTTCAAAAACCATAAAGACATTATATGCTTGCCCGTACTGCCCAAGGTAATAAAGAGAGTACGACCTGCTGAATACCAGTACCGGAAGAAGCACAACCGTTCCGATGTAGGGGATTAACATTAAACAACCTGCAATACAGCAGGTAATGCAGACAAATGCGATCAGTATCGTGCTTACGACGATACTGATAAGGATCTGGAACAGGATATAAAGTGTAAAATTCCATTTATTAAGCTTAAGCAGGTCCCAGAATTGACCCCATGCTTCCACGCACGTACAGCCGTTGACATACATGATCGGCACCACAAAATCTTTTGTAAATTTGAAAAACAGTATGGTAGCGATCACAGCCGGTATTAGAAAAAGTGACAAGATAACTATAGCGGCTATACCGATCAGTCCCGTCTGTCCGCCGGATCTTTGGAGCAAAACAACGCCGAAGATTATCGCCCCGACAAGCAGGGCTATGAATATAAAGACGATGATCCCGGCTGCAAGTCTGAAGAGAAAAAGACTGTTACCTTCCCTGCTGTATTTTTGCCACGGAACTTTGACCTCGGCCTTGTTCTTTGCTATACAATGAAGGAACATGAATTTACCCCGGCTGCTCAGCCACAACACTAATACTGTGATTGCCAGGATCGCTAAAAATATTATTGTCCCTACGATAATTATTGCCGGCAGATGGTTGATTACGGTGTTTTTGAGCTCGCCGAAACCACCGCCGCTGCCGCTGCCGCCGCCGCCGCCCTTTCCAAGGTTTGCAAGCCAGGCGCAAAAACCGATCACGAACCATTTCTTCAGCTCAAAAGGCT
>CBDUSK010000129.1:0-5243 GCA_965369915.1 uncultured Phycisphaerae bacterium | reverse complement strand
CCGTTTTTAAGACGATATAAGTTTTATGACTTCAGAAGCTTCAGTTCACAAATCGGCGGCAATTTCGAGCGATACCCTGGCGGTAGAATTTTTATGCCAGCAGTTGCTGGGTGAGGTGGCGGCCAGGGATTTCAGTGCAGAAGATATCTTTGGGATCCATCTTGGGCTTGAAGAAGCTTTTATCAACGCGATAAAACACGGCAACAAAGAGGACAAAAACAAACAAATCAATATTGAATATTTGATTACAGATGACAGATTTGAGATAACTATAACCGATGAGGGTGAAGGTTTTGATCCCGAATCGGTTCCTGACCCGAGAAGCGAAGAAAATCTCTATAAAACTTTCGGGCGTGGGATGCTTTTGATGCGTTCCTATATGGACATAGTCGAGTATAACAAAAAAGGCAACAGTGTCCGCATGGTAAAAAATAAGACTACGGAGCGGGACGTATAAAACAGGTGTTGAGTGTGCTGTCAATCAAAGAGGAAGGATCGGATAAAAAGATGCTGAAAGGGATTTCGTTTTTTTTGGTGACGTTAATATCGCCATTGTTGCTGAGCGGGTGCCTGGGCGAAGAAGAAACAGCCCCGAGGATAATCGGAACGGCCCGGCATTCTGTTATCCGGGCCCCGGTCATTGAATCCGTGCGTAATCATGTTGAGCCGTTTGACTATACTATTCAGCGTTCCTGGTATCCACCCAAACATCTCGAGAAAAGCTGGAAGGGGATAATAATACATCATTCCCTGACTAAGCAGGGCAATGCCGCGGTATTCAACAATTATCACAAGAACGGCCATAACTGGAAAGGTATTGGGTACGATTTTGTGATCGGCAACGGCAACGGCAGCGATGACGGCCAGGTGGAAGTGACATTCCGCTGGCGTGAGCAGATCGCGGGGGCTCACTGCGGCGGAACGCCTGATAACTGGGCCAATGTTGACGGGATAGGAATCTGCCTGGTCGGTGATTTCAGGAAAACCCAGCCGACAAGCAGGCAGATGCGTTCACTGGTAAAACTTATCGGTTTTTTGCAGAAGCGGTATAAGATTCCCGCGAGTAGGGTTTATGGTCATAAAAAGACCCCTGGTTATAAAGGCGGTACGGATTGTCCGGGTAAATTTCCGATGGCAAGGCTCAAAAGGATGCTTTAGGGCCGGTACTTAAGGTATATTTACGACCTGCCGTTGCATTAGGCTGAAGGTTTGTTATAATAGTCCATTCTGTATTATTTTAACGATTTTGTGCAGCAGGCCAAAAGAGGGAAAAATTGAGATTTCAGGTTTTTAAAAATGGCAAGTTCGTAGAGGATTTCACGTTATCCGGCGCTTATGTGTTCGGGATGGATTCGATACCTTTATATACAGCGAACAAGATCACTTTTAAGAAGGGTATTATCGAGTGCAAGAGAAAGAGCAGCGAATCGGCGGGTCTTGCGTTGCTTTGGCCGGTGGAAGGATTCGGGAATATACTTCTTCCGACAGCACGTCTTCCTGAGCGAAAGGGGGCGTACAATCTGAATGTCGAACTGGCCAGGGCAAAATTGATGCAGATCACTCTTAAACGTGAGGACTGGTCCCTTTTCGATGAGTCCAACAGTTTTACCGATCTGGTCCATCAGTCCAAGGGCCTGTTTATCGAGGCCCTTCAGAATATTTCCGATCCCGGGCGTGCATCTTTGCTTGCGGATGAATCTCTTGAAAAAGCCCTTGTTTTTTCGGAGAAGCTCTCCGCCAGGCATGCAGAGCTTTTCTTTGCGGAAAAATACAAGAACAAGGTCCTGGGGCGGCACAGCCTTGGCTGTGGAGTCGAGCCCGAACTTGTAGATAACGAAAAATACCGCAAGTGGCTTCTTGAGATGTTCGGGTTTGTTACGATCCCGATCAACTGGGGACAGATCGAGTCCGGGCAGGGCGAGTATGATTTTTCAGTAATGGATAAATGTGTGGACAATCTTGCCAAAAAGAAACTCGCGATCTGTGCTGGTCCCTTGCTTTGCTTTTCAGAAGAATACCTGCCTAAGTGGCTGCTTAAAGGCAGTTTGGAATTCGAGAAGATCCGCGAAATAGCCTATGAGTTTGTTTCTCGGATCGTCACTCGCTATACGGGTTATGTTCATGCCTGGCGTGTAATCAGCGGGATGAACGCTTTTAATAAGTTTGGATTTAACTTTGAGCAGATAATCGAGATGACCCGTACGGCGTGTCTTGCGGCCAAGTCGGCGGATGTTAAATCAAGAAAGCTGGTAGAGATATTGCTGCCATGGGGGGAATATTACGCCTATGACCGGGAGACGGTTCCTTCTCTGGTGTATATCGATATGGTTATCCAAAGCGGTATCAGTTTCGATGCCTTTGGTTTACAACTGCAGTTCGGCAAGGATCAGCCCGGGCTGCATGTCCGTGATATGATGCAGATATCGGCGATGCTTGACTGGTTTTCGCCGGTCTTAAAACCTCTGCACATAACCGGGGTAGCAGTTCCCGATCGGTGCGGCCAGGGAGACCAGGATTGCCAGGTCGCGGGTATGTGGCACAAAAAATGGGACCAGAAGGTACAGGCTGAATGGATCGAGCAATTCTACCGAATTGCTTTAGGCAAGCCCTTTATAAATTCTATTACATATTTGAATTTTGCCGATAGCGACAATATCAAGATCAAGGGCAGCGGGCTTTTGACAAAAGAACTTAAGCCTAAAAAAGCTTTTCTGATCCTGGCGAAACTTCAGAAGCTGATTTTGGACAGGCATAAAAAACAATAACGAACATTTTCAAGAGCAATAGCTGCAGATCCAAGTACCGGCATGACGACGGAAAGTTTATTAGATATTGACAGGGGCCATCGTAAAAAGACTCAGGCGGCCGGGTTTATCATTGCGGTGGTTTTATGCTTTTTGCTGGGAGCGGTTTTTTTCGTTTCTTACGAGTTCAGGTTACGCGGGAACTGCCCGGGCAGTCTTGAGAATAAAATAAATCCGAACAATGCGTCTGTTGCGAGTTTGATAAGACTTCCCGGGATAGGTCGGGTCCGTGCTGCGGCGATCGTAGAATACCGGTCAGCAATGACCGGGAGCACGAAAGCATTCAGCGATTGCCCCGACCTTCAGAAAGTCAAAGGGATCGGCCCGAAGACCGCCGAGAGCATAAAGAGATGGCTTTGTTTTTAACAGGAAGCATGGAAGATTAAATAATGGCAGACTGGGAGATCAAAAAGACACTTGGCGAGTGCTGCGGAACCGGCAGGAAATTCGAAGTTGGACAAGAGTATTATGCGGCTCTTTTATTGACCGACGAAGGGTTCGAACGACGGGATTACAGCGTGGAATTCTGGGAGGGTCAAAAGCCGGATACGTACTGTTTTTGGAAGACGAAGATGGCCGATCCGGGCCAGAAGAAACAGCTTTTTATCAATGATGAAATGCTTATGGCTTTCTTTGAGCGTCTTGAAAATGAGACCGAAGAGGAAAAAGTGAACTTTCGTTTTGTGCTGACACTTATCCTGATGAGGAAACGTAAACTGAAGTACGATTCGAGTAAAACTGACAACGGCCGGGAGCTATGGACGCTGAAGGTGACGGCCGAGCAGCGAACCGTCGAAGTTATCAATCCTGATCTGACCGAAGATAAGATCACGGAACTTTCTTCTCAGATGGGTCAGATCCTTCAGGTTGATCTATAAAAGATGAAATCATTCCGTCAAAATCTGACTTTATTATTCACCATGGGCATGGCTTTGGGTTTGGGTATGTTCATTAATGGCTGCCAGGCACCACAGGCCGCAACCCCCGGGCGCATCTGTAATAGCAAGGGTAATATAACCGAGGCAAATGCGGCCTTAGCCGAGCACCGGGAAAATATTAAAGGAGTTCGGGCCGGTGGAAAAATACTTCTGCAATACTATGACGACGAGGATAAACTGCAAGAAGAAAAGCTTGGGCTGACGCTTAGATATTATCCGCCTGACCTTCTTTATTTTCGAGGTGATGTCCTTGCACAAGAGGTGCTTCGTCTCGGGACTAACGCCGATGAGTTCTGGATACTGTTCAAACCTAAGGAGATAAGCTCTTATCACTGGGGCGGTGTGTCTGAAGCGAAGAATTGTACGGGCTATTACTGGATAAACCCGCAGAATCTTCTCGATGCGCTCGGAGTTGTCCGAGAATATCCGTCAGGAACATTGTCCAGTCAGGACGGTCTTGACGTTGTTACCGAAATGTTGCCCGGGCGGATGCAAAAAAGACTTTATATCGATCGCTGTGATTACCTGGTTCGAAAGATCGAATACGCCGATCCTTATGGACAGATAAAGGCTGTAACGGAACTTGATAAATATGTTCAAAACGGCGATAAAAGTTTCATCCCTTCGAGAATCCGCATGCTGGACCACGATAGCAAGACAACTGTGGAGATCAGACTTCAAAACGTCAGGCGGTTTGAGCCGGCGGCCAGGCAGCTTGACGGCAAGTTGTTCCGGCGTCCTGAGCCGAAGGGCTTTGAGCATGTTTACAAGCTGGGAAACCAGTGCCGGTTCGAGCGGCAATAACCGATTAACGTATTAACGTGCAGTTCCGCGATTTTCAACATTGATAATCACGGCCTTAAGAAATAAAGTAAAAGTTCGATTTAGTCGATGGAGTTTGATCATGGCAAGGATAAATCTTACAGAGAGAATAAGTCAGGGAGTTTTTTTCCTCGACGGTGCGATGGGCACTGAATTGTTCGCACGCCGAGCAGAAGCCGGTGCGTGTAACGATTATCTGAATATCGAAGCGCCCGATATAGTTACAGACGTGCATAACGCATACTTAAATGCCGGCTGTGATGCGGTCATAACCAACACCTTCAGCGGGAACAAATATGCTCTTGAGCGGCATGGATACTCTGACAAGGTCGAAGAGATAAACCTTGCAGGTGCACGTATCGGGCGAAAATCGGCCGGTGAGGATAAATATGTTCTGGGCGATATCGGCCCGTGCGGCGATTTCCTCGAACCCTTAGGTGCGGTAAAGGCCGATGAACTCAAAGCTGCCTTTTCCAGCCAGGCAAAGGCACTTGCCGAAGGCGGGGTGGATGGTTTTATAATCGAGACAATGACGGCGGTCGAGGAAATAGCCATTGCGGTCGAAGCGGTTAGATCCGTTTCCGATCTTCCGATATTCGCCTCACTTGCTTATGACCCGGCCGGTGAGGAAATCAGGACGATGATGGGTGTTGCCCCGGCAAGGGCGGTTAAGGAACTG
>CBDUSK010000128.1:0-5282 GCA_965369915.1 uncultured Phycisphaerae bacterium | reverse complement strand
CGCCGATCGCATAGCGGCAAACGGGGATACGGCCAACAAGATCGGGACTTTCAGCCTGAGTATTCTGGCCAAAGAGTACAATATACCTTTCTGTATCGCGGCTCCGTCGAGTACTTTTGATTTGAGTACAGCAAGCGGCGATGAAATACCGATAGAGGAAAGAGGCGCCGATGAAGTTACTTCGTTCGGCGCCAGGCCGACGGCGCCCGATGGAATGAAGGTTTATAATCCGGCGTTCGATGTTACGGATGCGGCGAACATTACCGCGATCATTACGGAAAAGGGTGTGATAGAAAAGCCGGACGCAGAGAAGATTGCCGGCCATCTGATGCAGCAGGGTTAACAAACTTTGGTCGATTGATACCGAAGAATATCATGGATAGACATAAAACATAAAAAAGCCAAAAGTTCAGGAAAATAAATATGCAATTAAAATCTTCTGATTCGCAGGCAAACGAAAAAGAACTGTTTAAGTGGCGAAAACGTAATTCTTATTATTACTCTTTCCTTGATAAACTCTACGCATCGTCCATTCGCCCCGGCAGCAGGGTACTCCATGTCGGCTGCCAGTCAGGAGACCTTCTCAATGCCGTCAAGCCTTCGTACGGCGTAGGAATAGACCCTGATGAAGCCTCGATAGAACTGGCTATAAAACGCTTTGGCCACCTTAATTTCTTTACAGCCGATCCCCACCGGCTCGAACTCGAGGAAAAGTTTGACTACATAATCATTTGCAACTCTCTCGGTTCATGGCACGATATTCAGGAAGTTTTCGAGCGTATAATTAAATACGCCCATGAAGACACTCGCATCATTATCACATATTACAGCTACCTTTGGGAAAGTGTGCTCGGTCTTGGTTCGATGCTGAAGATTCGCCGCCGACAGTCCTGCCAGAACTGGCTTCCCCCGGAAGATATCGAAAATCTTCTGATGCTAAGCGGCTGGGATGTTATAAGAACCTCCTCGTACATGATGGCGCCGAAATATATCCCGCTGGTCTCGGGTTTCTGCAACCGCATACTTTCTATAATGCCCATCCTGCGTCACCTCAACCTCATCAATCTCGTGATCGCACGGCCCGTGCCCGAACCTAAAACCGACGCGGATTATTCAGTTACCGTCATGGTGCCTTGCAGAAACGAACGCGGCAATATCGAAGACGCCATAAAACGAATTCCCGACATGGGAAGAGAGACGGAGATCATTTTCGTTGACGGCAACAGTACCGATGGAACCGCCGAAGAGATTGAAAAACAGATCGCCGCTTACCCCCATCGCAAAATTAAACTCATACATCAGGGCGACGGAATCGGTAAGGGTGATGCTGTCCGCAAAGGTTTCGCCGCCGCTTCCGGCGATGTTCTGGTCATACAGGACGCGGACCTTACCACCCCGCCCGAAGACCTCCCTAAGTTCTTCAATGCGCTTCGCAGCGGTAAGGGCGAATACATTAACGGCTCGAGACTTGTTTATCCGATGGAAAAACAGGCAATGCGATTCCTTAATCTTCTGGGCAATAAGTTTTTCGGAATGCTTTTTACATGGCTGCTTGAACAAAGATTCCGCGATACCCTCTGCGGCACAAAGATGCTTACCAGGAAACATTACGATCTGATCGTCGAAAACCGATCATACTTCGGTGAGTTCGACCCGTTTGGCGATTTTGACCTGATATTTGGCTCGGTTAAGCAGAACTTCAAAGTTGTGGAAGTGCCCGTAACCTACCGTGCCAGAACGTACGGTTCGACAAATATAAGCCGCTTCAGACACGGCCTGCTCCTGCTAAAGATGAGTTGGATCGCCTTCAAGAAAATCAAATGGATCAACTAAACGGGCAACGGCAATGAAGATCATGGATTTGCTAAAACTTCCCAAGGCAAACAATATCGATGACCTTGACGATCCCTCGGCGACAATGCTTCACGCCGAGATAATAAACAGCAAGGGCTTCCTGAAAAAGCTGTATATCGATTTCTATCGTATCCTAAAGCAAAAACTTCCCGAATCGGCAAAGACAATAGTAGAACTTGGCAGCGGCGCAGGCTTCATAAAGGAAATAATACCTTCCGCCATGACATCCGACGTTCTCGACCTGCCTGGTCTCGACTATACCTTTTCCGCTCTCGAAATGCCTTTTGATGACGCATCCGTTGACGCTTTCATAATGATGGACGTCCTGCACCACATCCCTGACACGACACTTTTTTTCCAGGAAGCCGACCGATGCCTCGTACCCGGCGGAAAAATCATAATGATAGAACCTGCGAATACACCGTGGTCTCGCTTCATTTATAAAAATTTCCACCACGAAGAGTTTAACACGCAGGCAGATTGGACCCTTAGCGGCTCCGGCCCTCTATCGCAGGCAAATGGCGCAATACCCTGGATCGTCTTCAACCGCGACCGCGAAAAATTCCTCGACCGGTTTCCCGCGTTTGAGATTATTGAAATAAAAAACCACACACCTGTCAGATATCTCCTGAGCGGCGGTTTCACTCTCCGCCAGCTGGCGCCATCATGGACATACGGATTCTTCAAAATAATAGAGCACCTCGCCTCGCCGGCAAAAAACATAACGGGAATGTTCCAGACAATCGAAGTAAAAAAAACAAGTAAGTTGAATCCGTCTATAATACAACGAAAGGGATACCATGAAAAGGCATAGCAATAAAAGGCGCCGCGCAAAATTTGTGCCTGCCGGTAATACTATGCAAAAAGACCTCAGGCCAGCTCTGACAGCCGAGCAGATACAGAAGCGAGAAAAATATTTTATGATATTCATCGCCGCAGTCTTTATCGCTTTTGGTGCATACCTTTCAGTTCTATACTATGGCCACAAGATCGTCCCTAATTCCGACTTTTCCAGCTTCTTTGGTATCGGCAAGAGCATCCTCCACTTCAAGCTTCCCTGGTCATTTAAACGCGCTCCTGTTACTGGAATGCTCCAGTACATAACATCCTTCTTCATGAAAGCACCATACCCGGACCTTAAAGCCGGCTGGTTGGTAAACGCGATCCTCCACCCGCTAAATCTGCTGCTCCTGTGGGTTCTCGGAAAAGAGATTCTCGGGAAATCCGGTAAATGGTTTGCTCTCCTGGTAATCGTAAACCCCTGGACACTAAGCTTAATGGTTGACCCCATTGCCGAGACACCCCTGCTTTTCTTCATACTACTTACAACCTATCTCATCTTCAAACGAACATCGTGGTGCTACCTCGCCGCGATGGCCGCCACCATGGTCAGATACGAAGCGGCCTCTCTCCTCGTCGCCGCCTTTATCGTTGACATGGTCTATGCCGAAAACAAAAAGCAACGCCTAAAAGCCCTTGCTTTTAGTTTCCTTGCGGTCATTCCGCTTGCTCTCTGGATGCTCGGCACCGTCAAAACCGGATCGAAAGACGTAACGCATTACTTCAATGTATTTTCAATGAACGCCTCCAAGGAGTTTAAAGATATGGGAGAAAACCGAACCGGAATACTAAGGCATTGCAACCTTATCTGGCATGTCGGTTTCAGCTCACTGTTTTCTATTCCTCTCGATTCAAGCAAAGAAGCCTTCAAAGAGTTTGTCAACATAAGCAAATTCTTCGTATCTTCGACTTTCATCCTCGGTCTGCTCTTTACCGTCATACGAAAAAACTGGAAGATAATGGTACTTCTCGGCTTCCTCGTCCCCTATGTTATCGTCCATGCCCTCTATCCGTATCCGATACCTCGGTACCACTCAACCAGTTTCTGGATAGTACTTCTTGTTTGTCTTTACGGCATCGTCGAGTTGTGGAAATTCGCAGACAAAGACAACAGGATCCCCCGCCCGATAGTTATCGCTTTTCAGGTGCTGACGATATCAGGTTTTGCCATCTGGCTTGTTACGCTTTTATTCACAAATCCGTCGGTGCCCACTCACATCGAGTACGCAAACAAAATAAGTCCCAGGTCATCCTCAGTCGCTTACGTTACCCTTGCTGTCGTTTTAGCTCTTGCGATTGTCCCCGTACTGACCAAGAGGTTCAAAGGCGCAATGCATGCCATTACTGTTATCTCCGTATTCGCGGTGATAATCGTCTCAAACCAGTTCGGCATAGCAAGAATCCTTCAGACCGGAAGCCATGACGCCGAATTTAAGGTCCTTGCCGACTGGTATGTCGAAAACGCCCAGCCCGGCGAAAAACTCGCAACGTCTATGTCGCCTGTAGTAAGACTTTACGTTCCCAAAAAGGGAAACATTATCAACTACAGGAACATTAAATCTGAAGGCCCGGTGGATTTCGCCGATAAGCTCTACAAGAAGGGAGTAAGATATGTAGCCTGGGACTCAAGGCTTGGCCTTGCTCCCAGAGACCCTTACTTCAAACTCTACAACCTCGACAGAATAAAGACCTTGATGCACCCAAGGACACAGGGACCATATAAGTTTATAAAAAGAATAGAAAACGGAAGACGTTTCATAAACATTTTCAAACTTCAAATGCCCCAAGACAACAATCCGCCTGAACCGAAACCGTCAAACTAAGCGCGGCTCACCCGGTATATATGTTAGAGGGATTCTAAAGATCATGAAGGCCATACGAACACAGGTTCGTACAGATTTCTCGCAACGTTAAAGGCAAGCAGGAACCGATACATCCACATCTATCGGCTGGAAAAGAAGCCGCCGGCACAAAACCGCCCGAGGTGAGTCCGGGCTGAAAGGCTTTTAGGACATGGGCTGTCTATTGGACGGCGACGACTTCCTTGACCTCGGCGACGCGTTCCTTGAGGAGTCTTTCAACTCCCATTTTCAGGGTCTGGGCGGCGCCGGGACAGCCTTTGCAGGCGCCCTGCAGGCGTACCCGCACGGTATTGTCGTCGTCAACCCCCACTAACTCGATATCGCCACCGTCATTTTGGAGCATGGGCCGAATCGACTCTATCACCTCTGCGACTTTATCATTAAAGCTCTTTTCGCTTTCGCTTCCGCATCCACAGTTTTCGCACATATCAGGTCTCCCAAATTAAAAGCCAGGTAGTTTTCATACATTATAGCGACGTGAGAGGTTCGGGCAAATCCTTTTTTCGCCAAACTTGCGGCTATTTGATGGGATAGATCATTTTTGTGCGGTTTTTTGTTCGGCGAGGATCTGGAAGCGGTTAGCGATCGCCAGGGCCGGGTCCACGGGGACGGCGACGCCTTTTGTTCCTTTGGCGATACTGATTGTCGGTCTGGCGGCTAAGGTCTTGCCTTCGAACTGGGGCAGCCAGGGGCGTTCGGCCTGGAGCATCTCGATTGTCATGTCGC
>CBDUSK010000127.1:0-5292 GCA_965369915.1 uncultured Phycisphaerae bacterium | reverse complement strand
CAAAGCCATTTTTTTCAAAAATTCAAATTAAAAATAAAGGACTTACAGCTGTTTCACAAAGTAGTGCGAGGGTTTATCCCGCACCTACTTTGAGCCTGTTTCGCTCGTCCCGCACTTACAAGGTAAGTGCTGTGGCAAAGTAGGTGCGGTGGATAGAAAAAAACCGACATCCCGGGCTTGTGTTTTATTGTTGCATTTCAGGGGAACGATTGTTATTTTTACTCCAAAGCAAAACTTCCCCCGAAAAAGTCAGAGGTAAAAGCTCGAAATATACGGAGTACAAATAAATGAAAGACACGATCGCAAAGGCGATACCACCACAATTATCATTTATCAATACCTGCCCTGAGCAAGGCCGAAGGGATCAATTATCAATTGAAAAGCTCCTGCCGCTTTGTCTTCTCTTAACGGCCCTTCTTCATTCGACAGCAGCCTTTGCAGGTACTCAGAACCCAAAAGAACTTCCGAAGACATACGGCAGCGCCGTCGTCGAAAAAGTCAATGCTGTTGAGGTTGGCTATATCTTTCTCTGTGATGTAAAGGACTGGCCGGACGTGATCGGCACAAATATCAGGGTGAAGTTAGACAGGCTCGTTCCTCCCGCGATCGTAACAGAAGAAGGCAAACCGAATAGTTTTTTCGATTTGCAAACAAAGATTTTTATAAACACGGCTCTTAGCAAGGCAAATACGATCACCCTGAACAATATCAAACGTGCAGAGACTTTTGGTATCATCGCTGAAGTGGTCGTTGACAGCAACAGCCTGGCTGAACTGCTGATCGAAAACGGCCTGGCCGGACTTTGTACCGATAAAGAGACGGTTAAAAAGAAAGAACAAATTCGTAAAACGCCCGGCTGGACAAGTTTTGTAACATCCAGGAAAACCAAAAAAGTTAAAAGCAGAACCCAGCCCGAAAAAGCGTTGGGGTGGACTGCCTCAAAAAACGGAAAGGTCTTTCACAACTCCGACTGCAGTTTTAATAAACGTATTTCACCTGAAAACCTTATAAAATTCGACAGCAGAGCTCACGCCTTACGAACCGGAAGACGCCCGTGTAAAACTTGCAAACCTTAAAACCGGCCGGGATTATAACTCCCATTTTTTGGAATGCCTGACGAATTTGTTCTGCATTGCCATACCTATAAAAGTAGGCAATATCAATGCCACCGGAAGAAACCAGTGTTGGTCGAATACCAGGTCGTGTATATTAGCAGTTGGAGGATTCGCCGCAGTCTCGTAAAGGTGCAATAATGCCAACGTCCCAATTACCGTGATAGCGCTTCCTCCAAGGCTGGTAAAAAGCATCACCGCCACCTTTAAAACAATAAACGAGATCATGCCGCCCGCCACGACTCCAACAATAGCTCCTGCCCAGATATACATCTGAGGAAGTTCAAAGGCATACCACAGTCCTCCTGTTAAAATTCCGCCGGCAGCGGCACCAAGGATACAAATACACCATTTCATCAGAGGAACAGAGATGACCGCCATGGTGACCAGCCCGATCACACCTCCCCATATTTCGTTCCCGGCGTATCTGCCAACCTTTATACCGATAAACATCCCCAGCAGACCGAAGCTGATAACAACCAGCACTTTGAATATCCGCCACCCGTACAGCATATACACCACACCGAAGGATATCGCCAGTACCGCCTGGAGCCAGCTCAGCGAAACGATCTGTTCCCAGATAAAATCGATGGGAACAATATCCAGATCCTGAAACTTTACAACCATCGACTCCTGAGCAGCTTGAGCAAGAATGTTAAAATGCACCATTATCTCTCTCCTGCATTTGGTTTTACTATATTAGGTTTCTTGTTTTTACGCGAACAAAGCAGCAGTTCAACCGCAGTTCCGAAAACGATCATAACCAGAATAACCGTATTATAAAGAGCGGCCCTTTCGTAAACATGACTTATTGGCTGAGCTCCTTTATACAACAGAACAACTAACATCCCAATGAAAATAAGCCCCGTTCCCAGAACCGAAAAAACAGCCGAGACCGTAAACCGCGGCAGAAAAAAACCGAAAGTTGCGACTGCCAACCCACCTATCAAAGCAAAGGTCAGACCTTCCGGGCTGCGTGCACCTTTTCGGACTGCATTGCCGATTTGGCCGGTGTAATAATGAAAGTATAAGTTTATTATCCGTAAGCTCTCCTTGATATTCAGCCTTTCGGCGCTATCGTCAATATTAGAGAGTTGATTCTCAGCCGGCGGCGCCGGGTTCGTCGTTTCCCGGATCGGACCCGCTGTAATAATCAGTACCGCCATCGCGGCAATGACAACTCCGACCAGTATTACAACAGCCCGTTTAAATAACATTCCCGATCCCCCGCCCACAAGAACAGCTAACGCAATTGTGGGGATTTGATATTCTGTAATCCAATATGCCAATAACACTCCTGCTAATGCCCCTACTAACACTGCAATGAGCTTGTTCCAGCGCAAGCCGCCAAGCCAGATAAAAAGCCCCAGCACAAGACTCAAAACCCCCGGAAAAATGACCAGTTGCGGCGCAAAGTACCGGCTAACCTGTTCAAGATTCTGAAAAGCCTCAAACATAAGTCTTTAAATATCCAGCATTAACAATAATATAGCGAAAATCGCTGCTCATTTATAGTTATCGTCTTAACCAGCTTATTGCCGTTAAAAAAGGCTTTATTCGAAACAAATTCAGGATGGTATTCGTTGTGTTTGGAATGACAATGCGCGGGAAATTTTTATGAGCGGTATGACCGTCAGCCTATGCGTTAATATGCCTCGATGTAGTGATCCCGCTTGATCGAAGCTATCCTTACTCATCATCGATAAGCAGTTCCATTATCGAATCGATATTGAGATTCGCCTGCGCCAGAACAAGCAGGTTCGACAGAGCCGACGACGCGTTATTCATCGTCCCAGCCAGCGTCATTGCATCTCCGATCCCTTCGATCACGGACTGGACGGCAAGTAAACCGTCTCTCTGCACTTCGACCACTTCGAGAGATGTTGTAAGAGTGTCCGCTTTTGACTCAAGATGAGCGGAATAGGATCCGATCAGGGTTGAGGCCGCTTCAAGACCTGACAGCACAGCTTCAGGGTCGTTCGTAAGGTCCACGTTGTCTATTATCCCCAGACCGGTGACCGTCATGACCGTAGTATCGACGTCGATCGAAAGACCGTCGCCGAGAGGTATCGAGACGGTTCCGTCCTGCTTATTGAGAAAGTTGTTCCCGCCGGGTGTAGTGGTAACGGCGAGTTCGTTGATGTCTTCGGCAAGTAAGTCAAATTCGACCTGAAATGCGTCTACCTCACTACTGCTGTAATCTCCGCTGGCAGCCATCACGGCAAGGGCTTTCATACGGTCAACTTTGCCGCTGATGGCCTCGGCGGCATAATCGACAGCCTGGACCATCGAGATCCCTTCGCTGATGCTGTTATGCTTTTCTGAATTCTCAACAAGAGAGGCCCGGAGCGAATCCTGGGCAAATGACAAACCTGTTAAATCAGGATTTGTTATGATGGTGTTTGTAAGGCTGGATACCTCTGCGAACATCCCTGCGTAAATGCTGTTTACCGCAAAATTGGAATCCTGTATTGGCAGCACAAGTTTACTCCCCGAATATAATTAATATCGCCTTTGATCACACAACAGACAAATTGTCCGTCTGAATAAAGTATAATAAATATATGGAGTTGAACAAAATCCGTTGCGCAAAAACTCGTAAATAATCAATATTTTTTGCAAAGTGTTTTGCGGTGTGTGCAGTATTGATTCGAGAAAGGGGACTTTTATAGGACGGCCTTTTCGCTCCGAATGTTCATCAAGGCCCCCTGCTTTGCTCAGGTATCAGGTGATCTTATCAGGCTCGAAGATCTTCACGGTATTTTTTCCGGCCTGTTTCGCTGCGTATAGTGCCCGGTCGGTGGCCCTGGCGACATCGCCGGGAGAGCTGCCGGCTCCGTACTGGCCGACACCAACGCTGATGGAAAGCTTGATCTCGTTTTCCTCCCAGATCATCGGGGTCTCGGCCGCTGTTTTTACCATACGCTCGGCCACTACAACGGCATCATCCAGAGAGGTGTTCGGCAAAATGATCGCGAATTCATCCCCCCCGTACCTGGCGGCAATATCGATCTGTCGGATGCAGGTACCGATCCTTCTGCTGATCTGTTTGATCATCAGATCCCCGGCCCGGTGTCCGAATTTGTCGTTGACGGGTTTAAGATCGTCTACGTCAGCCATGATAATGGATACTTGTCCTCCGTACCGCTGCGACCTTCGTAATTCCGCTTCGAGTGTCTCATAGAAAGTTATATGGTTCAGCATACCTGTAAGGCCGTCGGTCTGGGCCTGATGCTGGGTTTTTTCAAAGAGATTGATGTTTCCGATCGAGGCCCCGATAAGCTGGGAGAACAGTTCTACGGCAACGATATCTTCTTTGGTGAATTCCGGAGCGTCGGTCTTGTCGGCAAGGTTCAGGACCCCGACAATTCGGCCTTGGCAGATCAACGGGGCAACGATACAGTTTTGGGTTTTGTAGTTTTGACTGAAAGCTCGCTGCAAATCATCTATTTTGGGTTTATTTTGGGTACTCATGGTATTTACGACCATCAACTCTTTGCACCTGACGGCCGCGACCATCATCGAGGGCGGATTCTGATTGAGCGAAACGATGTTGTTTATCAGGTTAGGATGATTGTTCTTAGCGAGATGCAGAATGTCGCTTGAATCGTCCAGAATGAACAGGGATGCCAGTTTTGCACCTATCAGTTTTGGGAGCTCGTCGATGCAGACATCCGCTATCTGGTCGATGTCAAGACTATTTAGCCGCTGGACCAGAGGCGCGATAAACTCGAGCCGATACGGATCTTTCGAGGGTGTGTGCTGGGCCTTGTGTCGAATTGAGCTGTTCGCTTTGGTCATGGGCTATATAATCCCTTATTCTACAAAGACATCCCGTAATAAACAATAACTGTATCGTCTTTATATCGGATTATTCTTTGAGGGGATTAATAATGATTTGGCAAAAACGGCCTTGTTGACGGCTTGTATCGCGGTGCGGAAAAATTGCCTTGAGGCAGATAACATCAAATATCGCTTATTCGGTTTTTAAAGAGCTGCCACACTACTCAGTTTTCAAAGATTAAAATTAGTTTATATATAACATACCATTGGGTTTGTTTTTCACAAAAGGGTCCCTCAAACTTGTCGAAATCTTCCTTATCAAGCTTAGAATGGGGTTTGGATAACATACCATTGGGTTTGTTTTTCATTTTTTCTCCTATCTTTTTTAGCCACGAAT
>CBDUSK010000126.1:0-5330 GCA_965369915.1 uncultured Phycisphaerae bacterium | reverse complement strand
CGATGCCGAGCTCGTGACAGGCACGGATTATGCGAAGTGCTATTTCGCCTCTGTTTGCTATTAGTATTCTTGAAAACATATATTTAGCCTCTTTGTGTGTTTTAAGCAAGTAAGATTCGCCTTCAGGCTGATAAGATACGCTTTCTGGCAGATAAAATCAAGTACAGGATGAGGAAAAATTTTGATATACCATCACATTTTAAATTAGGTATAATACGGCGCTGACGTATTGAGAGGCCTTTATGAAAAAGTTGTTTAATTCATATAAGAGAGTTATAGAATTTGCAATTGGCCAGGAAGTTAAGGCCCATCGGCTTTATATGGACTTATCGAAGAAGATGCTTTTACCGGGGATCTGTGAGCTTTGCGAGGAATTGGCCAAGGAGGAATTGGAACACAAGGCCAAATTAGAACAAGAAACCGCAAAAAGATGTGAGCTGGCGGCTCCTGTAAATATGTCTAAATATAGAGTCCTTTATAGTGATGTTAACATTTTTAAAAATCGCATAGAGATGTTTGCCTTTGCAATTAAGAAAGAACAGGCTTCGGTTCAACTTTACCAGGATCTGGCAGCGATAGTAAGTAATGAGGACGCGCGGCAAATGTTTCAATGGCTGGCTCAACAAGAATTAGAACACAAACGGCGGTTTGGGGATGAGTATAATAAATGTTTGAAGTAAGTGCTGGACAAGGGTCCCATTCGGCTTTGCTCTCTTCGGTATACTCAGAACCTTGCAGGGTTGGCCAATAAAAAATGAAAGGATTTAAAAGTGCTCAGGTTGGTAACCAGATCGTTTGGGATTATTATGTTTTTGTGTGTGTCTTTGTTTTTAAGTTCATGTGCAAACTCGGATGCTGTTTCAGGCGACAATAGAAGAATTTATCCGTTTGCGGGCAACTGGCAGGGAAGCGGTATAGATTCGGTAGGTAATGAATTCACCTTCGCAGCTAAGGTGATCGCATTAGGTGATCATAAGTACCGTGTTCTGATATTAGATAAACTCGATACGCAAAAAGAGCCGATGCATGTTATGGACGGTGTGCTGAAAGGTAACAAATTCGCCTATACTGCTGACGAGGGGGAGTATGTCGGCGGAGGTGAGCTTGACAATGAAATGTTTAAGGGTTACTATAAGGGGTCAGTTGACGGCACCTATAAGATGCACCGTGTGAGATAAAGGAGGCCGAATTGGAAAAGAAGATCTCGGAAATTCAGATGCTTGTTTTAAAGGCTCTGCAAGAAGGGGGCAATCTGCGTGTTTGGCGTCAAGATGTTCCTCCGGCGGGATGGCATTGTAGATTAAGAGGCCGTAATGATAAAGTGCTCAGAAAGATACATATGTCTACAGTCGAATCACTTCAATCTGAAGAGAAACATGGTATGCTTCTTGAAATAAAAAGCAAAAAAGAAGATGAGACTATTTATGTAATTTCAAAGAAAGGCTTAGGCGTTCTTGAAAAGGAGCTGAAAAAGGACGGGCTGGGGCAAAAATGAGGCTATTAAAAAATTTTCATATCGGTGATTTTTTTCTTGACTAATTCGGTCCGATAGTATCTATTACGCATTAACAGAAGTCGTCTTTGGCCTCTCAAGACGGAACTGCACAATTAAGAAGAGAGGCATGGTTAAACGGCCAACATACCGGCCAAGGAGTATTAGTATGAGTAGCGGTACAGTAAAATGGTTTAATGCAAGCAAAGGATTTGGCTTTATCAGCCCAGACGATGGCGGTGACGACCTTTTTGTTCACCATTCTGAACTGAAAATGGAGGGTTACGCAACCCTCGACGAAGGTCAGAAGGTTACCTTCGAGGTTGGCGAAGGCAAGAAGGGCCCGTGTGCTACAGCAGTATCACCTGCTTAACCTGGGTTTAGCTTAGAAACCGGAAGGCTCTGCTATTTTTAGCAGGGCCTTTTTCGCGTATAAAATTTTATTTCCAGATAATGCAACGGCGTTTGTTTGACTGAAATGCCGGTCAAAGTCCGCGGAGCCGGAGTGAGAGTGTTCTGTTGCGCGGGCCGTCGAATTCGCAGAAGTAAATTCCCTGCCAGGTGCCGAGTAGGAGTTTGCCGTTTTTTATCAATATCAGTTCGGAGCAGCCGACGAGTGAGCTTTTGACGTGGGCGTCAGAGTTGCCTTCGAGGTGGCGATAGCCTTTGCGGTTTTGGCCGAATAATTCATCGAGAGTTAAGAGTATGTCGTGAGTAACGTCGGGGTCGGCGTTTTCGTTGATCGTAACTGCGGCGGTGGTGTGTTCGCAGAAGACGATGCATTCGCCGTCTGTGATGGAGCTGTCGGCGACGGCCTTTGCGACCTGGCGGGTGATGTCGATCATCTGGCAGCGTTTGCTGGTGGTAACGGGAATTGTTTGTGTGGTCATGTTCATTGGTTTTCCTTACATTTTTTCGACTACGTCGATCCCGAGAAGTTTTGTCAGGCCGTGGGCGATGGTCTTTTCGGTGAGGCGGCAAAGCAGTAATCTCGTCGGACGTTTGTCAGGGCCGGCCTTTAAGACCGGGCAATTAATGTAGAAGGTGCTGAATTTCTGGGCCAGCTCGTAGAGGTAGGTTGTCAGGTAGTTCGGGCGGCAATCGGCGGCGGCATTTTTAATAGCATCGCCGTATCGGATGAGGTCTTTGCCGAGGTCGAGCTCGGCGGGTTCGCTAAGGTTCAGGGAAGTGAGCTCTTTAAGTTCGTTGTCGAGGTCGAGAGCTTTTTCGGCGCCTTTGCGTTCAATGGATTTTATGCGGGCGTATGCGTACTGCATGTAGGGGGCGGTGTTGCCCTCCATGGCGAGCATTTTGTCGAAGCTGAAGATGTAGTCGCTTTCGCGATTGTTGGAGTAATCGGCATATTTGACGGCTCCGATGCCGACGGCGCGGGCGATTGTTTCTTTTTCTGTGTCGGCAAGGTCGGGGTTTTTTATTTCGACGACGTTTCTCGCGAGTTTTACGGCCTCATCGAGCAGGTCGGTTAGTTTGACGCTTTCGCCGGAGCGGGTCTTGAGTGGCTTGCCGTCTTCGCCTAAGACGGAGCCGAAGGTAACGTGTTCGAGTTTGATATTATCATCGGCCCATCGGGCCATTTTTGTAGTTGCGAAAAGCATTTTGAAATGCAGTTTCTGCCGGGCGTCGGTAACGTAGATCACTCTTTTGGCTTTTAGTTCTTTGAGGCGATAGCGGATGGCAGCCAGGTCGGTAGTTGCGTAAAGATATGCACCATCGGTCTTTTGGATGATGAACGGCAGAGGCTCACCTTCCTTGTTCTTAAAGCCCGGAGGGAAGACGCATATCGCACCCTGGGAAATTTCCGCCAGCTTAAGCTTTTTAAGGCCCTTCACTACATCTGCAAGTTTATCCGCATAGAAACTTTCACCGCGTTCGTTTTCCTGATGAAGGTCGACCTGCAGGGTATCGTATATCGGCTGGTAATGTTTGCGTGATTCGTCAACGATGTGCTGCCAGAGTTGTAAAGTCAGATCGTTTTCGTGATTGTGAAGTTCAACCACCCTTTTTTTGGCTTGACGTTTAAAAACATCGTCAAGGTCAAATTCTGTTTTTGCTTCTTTATAAAAATCTTCAAGATCAGATATGTGGAAAGCCTTAATAGCTTCCTTAATATTGTCAATCTTATCGTCTTGTCTTTTAAATTCGGATTGTTCATATAAGTGCTGAATCAGTATTCCGAACTGCGTACCCCAGTCTCCGATGTGGTTTTGGCGGATCACTTTGTGTCCGAGGAAATCGAGCATTCGCGCGATGGAGTCACCGATGATGGTGCTTCTTAGATGTCCGACGTGCATCTGCTTTGCGATATTCGGGCCGGAGAAATCGACGACGATGGTTTCGGGAGCTTTGCTTTTTTCGACGGCGAGACGGTTGTCGGCGCCGGCGTTTATCTCTAAAAGTTTTTCGGCCAGAAATTCCGGTTTCAGCCGAAGGTTGATAAAGCCCGGGCCCGCGATCTGAGGGGGCCGGCAGATGTCGTCGAGGTCGAGAGAGGCTACGACATCTTCGGCGAGTTTGCGTGGGTTTGTTTTTAATTTTTTCGCGAGGGTCATGACGCCGTTGGCCTGGTAGTCGCCGAACTTCGGATCGGTGGAAGGACGTACCATGGCGGCGCAGTCATCGCGTGAGGCCGCCTTTATCATGGCGGAAGTAATTCTTTTTTCGAGTATGTCGATAACGGATTTCATACAATTGCCTTTTTTTGCCACAAAGGACTAATCGGTTTTTAAGACGGCGGCGTCGCCCCAGAGCATTTCGAGGTTGTAATACTGCCGGTATTCGGAGTCGAAGATGTGCACGACGACATTTACGAAGTCAAGCAGGATCCATCTTCCCTGTTCGTATCCCGCCTGTCCGAATCGCTGGAAGCGGGCCTTTTTCGCCTGTATGTAAATCTCATCGGCGACGGTTCTCGCCTGGCGGTCGGAAGTGCTTGTAGCGATCAGAAAATAGTCGGTAGCGGGGCTTTTTCCCGTGAGGTCAAGAACGGTTATGTCGGTGCAGTTTAGTTCACGGGCGATCTTCGCGGCGGCAAGGGCGAAGTCTTTCGCCTCGTTTTTTTCGGTTTTTGTCAAATCTGTTTTTCCTAAAAGCAACGAGTTTTTAATAAAATAACTGTTTGATCAACATATCCGGCTCTTTACCTTTTCAGGACTGACAGGCACATCAAGCCCGTAAAAAAAGGAGCGGCCGATCGGCCGCTCCGATAGATTACACGGAATTTGTGCTTTAGTCAACCGGTTTACCGGTTATTTGCCGATCCGAAACAGGTCGCAAAACGTCTCGGAGATGATAGGAGCGAATTTAACGACGACACCCGAGAAAACAACGCTGACCATAGTCATCAGCTTGATGAGAATATTCAAACTCGGTCCTGAGGTGTCCTTGCAGGGGTCACCGACGGTATCACCGACGACGGCGGCCTTGTGGGCTTCGGAGCCTTTTCCGCCATGAGCACCGTTTTCGATGTACTTTTTGGCGTTGTCCCATGCACCGCCGGCGTTGTTAAGTGTGATGGCCAGGACGAATCCGGTTGTAAGGCCGCCTACCAGAAGTCCCACCACGCCGGCTACATTGAGAACCAGACCAGTAGCGACGGGGATGATAATGGCAAGAGCAGAGGGCAGGATCATCTCTTTCTGCGCACCTGCGGTGGAGATCGAAACGCATTGGGCATAATCGGGCTGCCCTGTTCCTTCGAGGATGCCGGGGATCTCTCTGAACTGACGTCTTACTTCGTTGACCATAGCCCCTGCCGCCCGGCCTACCGCCTTCATGGTCATGGCGCAGAATACAAACGCCATCATAGAACCGATGAAGA
>CBDUSK010000125.1:0-5336 GCA_965369915.1 uncultured Phycisphaerae bacterium | reverse complement strand
GCTCTTTAAAAACTAAATACTGAACGCCAAATGACAGGCCGGATTCCTCTATAATGATCAATAAACAATTATCTTTTGATCAATTACAAAGGTCTTACCTGCCTAAAGGCAGTCTTTGAAAACTTATATCTTCGTTATTAATGTCCACCGCCATGTATCATTTCTATGGCATGCGGCAAAATATCCAGAATTACTGCTAAGGACTCTTGAACTGCTCTGGTACTGCCGGGCAAATTAACTATCAGTGTAGTACCGCAAATGCCGACTACAGCTCGAGACAGAACAGCATTAGGAGTTTTTTCAAACCCTTTCAGCCGCATTAACTCGGCCAAACCCGGCACTAATTTCCCGCATGCTGCAGCCGTAGCCTCTGGTGTAACGTCTCGAGGACCAGGCCCGGTACCGCCGGTAGTAAATACTACATTACAATCAACTTCTTCTGAAAAACGAATAAGCTCAGCGGTGATCCTTTCCGCGTCATCACCTACAATTCGTTTTTCACAAACCGTGTAACCATTTTCATTTAGTATTTTGTTAATAGCTTCTCCACTGAGGTCTTCTCTTTGACCTTTCGAACAGCTATCGCTGATTGTCAAGATCGCGGCCTTAGTCATTTAATACCTCTATAATATCGCCCACTTTTATCGACCCGCCCTTACTAACTTTTGCAAAAATTCCTTCACGCGGCATAATACAATCCCCGACCTGTTCGAAAATCTCACACCGACTATGACATTCTTTTCCGATCTGTGTAACCTCAAGCTCAACATCTTCGCCAACTTTAAACTTGCTTCCAATAGGCAGCCCGGGCAGCTCGATACCTTCGGTTGTAATATTCTCGGCAAAGCTTCCGGGTGACACCTTCGCGCCCATTTCAACCATTTTGCTGACAGACTCGACCGCCAGTAAACTTACCTGTCTGTGCCAGTCGGCCGCGTGGGCATCACCAACGATGCCAAAGCCGGTCTTTAATTCAGCTTCCGGTACATTTGTTTTTTGCGTCCCGCGCTTTTGGGATATCGATATCGCTTTAATTGTCCCTTTTGTAGTCGCCACTTTTTCCACCTGTTTTTTCAAGCAACTTTATCTCGCTTATTACCATGTCCTTACCAACATATTTGAGCATATCGTAGATCGTAAGGCATGCTATGCTGACACCTGTAAGAGCTTCCATTTCTACGCCGGTTTTACCGGATGACTTGACGGTTACAATTACAGTAACTGATTTGTCCTGCCCATTAAGCAAAAAATCAACATCAACAGCTTCGATTAAAAGACTATGGCATAATGGAATTAATGATGACGTTGACTTTACTGCCTGCACAGCGGCTATTTTTGCCGTGGCAAGCGCATCGCCTTTGATAGAATCCCCGCTTTCGACGATCTCAAATGCTTCACTGCCAAGACAAATAGTTCCGCTTGCTTTTGCGGTCCTTATCGTAATATCTTTATTACTTACGTCTATCATCCCGTCAGACTTATTCATTTGCGATCAGCCTCCAATTTTCTGCATATGGAATTCTTTTGCGGAGGAAGTAAGTTTGGTATGATTGTTTTTCTCATATAATATTCTTTTTAATAATTTCAATACATCCTCGTCACAGACATTTGCCCTGATGATCTTTTTAATATTATAAGATTGAGGCGAATATAAGCAAGGCTTGATCCTACCATCGCTGGTTAAACGAAGGCGATTACAGGATTGGCAAAATAACGAAGATCTGCCGCTTATAAAACCTATTGTACCGGCCGAGTTTCGGATCCTGAAATATGAAGCCGGGCCATTGTTGCCGGCAGAACAAACAGGGGCAAGAACCCCGAATTTCTGCTCGATCATTTCATAAACTTCTTGTGTGGGCACATAGTCGCTTGCGGGTCTTGTATATTTGCTGGTCGGGCAATATTCGATGAATCTGACCGTCACCGGCATCCGTATGCTCATTTGTGCAAGCGGAAGAATTTGCGAAACATTGAGACCTTTTATTATAACGCTGTTGATCTTAACAGGTGTAAGGCCGACTTCTAACGCTTTATAAATACCTTTGGTTGCTCTTGACAAAAAATCGAAGCCGGTGATCTCCTTGTAAGTTTGGCTTTCTGCAGAATCCACGCTTATATTCACTCGCTGCAGGCCTGCATCCTTGAGCTCGGCCGCTAATGACTCAAGAAGGATCCCGTTAGTTGTAAGAGTTAGTTCCTCGATCTCTTTGATCCCAGCCAATTTCTCGACGAGATAAGTGAGGTTCTTTCTGATCAGGGGCTCTCCGCCGGTCAGTCTGATCTTTCGAATACCGCATTTTGCTAAAAGCCCGGCAATACGTTCTATTTCTTCGAGTCTTAGGATCTCTTGGCGCTTAAGAAAATCATAACCGCATAGCGGATGACAATAGACACACTGCAAATTGCATCTGTCAATAACAGAGATCCTTAAATAGTCGGTTCTCATATTAGATCAGCCTAACCTTTACGATCGTTCCTTTTTTAATTTCAGCAACACCAACATTCATACTGACCAAACCATCGGCGAGGCACAACGAGTTGATATGCGCAGACCCGTGATATTCAACCGCTCTGACCGTTCCTTTCTCTGTTATCGTAACAGGAAGCAATCTCTGTCTTTTAGCTTTCCTGTTTATCAAGGACTCATCCAGAGGCATCTGAACATTGAGAGGTTTATGGTCGTGACCCATTAATTTATACAAAAAAGGCTTAACCAGAATTTCAAATAGAACAAATGTTGACACCGGATTGCCAGGCAGCCCAAAACAATATTTTTCTTGTGAAACACCAAAAACTGTGGGCTTACCTGGTTTTATGGCGATCTTCTCGAACAACAGGTCCACTTTATTTTGTTTGAATATCCCCGGCACAAAATCAAAATCACCCACAGAGACACCGCCTGAAACAATAACAACGTCGCTTTGTGCAAAGGCTTCCCTGAACACGATGTCGATCTGTTCGGCGGTATCCCCGGCAACGCCATAATTTGTTGCCGTCGCCCCCATACTTTCGACCTGTACTGCCAGTTGAAAGCTGTTGCTGTTGCGTATCTGAGATGCCCCGGGCTTTTTTGTCGGCTCAACCAGTTCGCTGCCCGTTGCAATAACCGCAACATTAGGCCTTTTCGAAACCAGGGGCTGAGTATTGCCGACGGAAGCAAGAACCGCAATATGTTGCGGCTTTAAAACAATGCCTTTACAAAGAACAATATCGCCGGCTCTGATGTCTTCTGCCTTTTGACAAATATTGTCAGCGGTTTTTTCACCCACAAAACGAATAGTATTTTCACTTGCAGTTTCAACATACTCTTTCATAATTACGCAGTCTGCCGCCTTCGGGACCATACTACCGGTCATAATTTTTGAACACTGGTTTGTCTCGATAGATTTTTGGGGAACATGCCCTGCGGGAATCGTTTCAACTACTGTAAGTTCATTACTCAGATCTGCTCTTCGGCAGGCGAAACCGTCCATTGCAGATTTGTTGAATGGTGGTATATCCATATCCGACCTGACATCCTCAGCTAATATCCGGTTCAGTGCACATTCAAACTCAATGCGTTCTGTATCAAGTTGACGAGCTGAGCTTAGAACAGTTTCAAATGCTTTCTCAAATGGCAACATCATTTTCCTCCACAACAAATTCCTGATAATCTTTCATTGTGTTGAGATTCTTAAGCTGCTGACCATGGGCTAAGCTGATGTAGTTGACCTTGCAATATTTTAAGGGTTCTATTATTTGATAATTTCCTGCTGCGATCGCTTTATCAATTTCGGCGAGAGTACTTTTTTTATATACAGCAAAAAGAGGCTCATACAAAGACGGCCCGGTCTGAGGCACCACAGCATCAAAACCTTTACTTTCTCTGACCATTTGCCGAACAAAACTTATATCAACCTGGGGTATATCACAAGCTATTACAAAATTAACTTCGTTTGCAGAAACCCTTAATGCCGAAGCGATCCCCATAAGCGGCCCTTTGCCGGTATCTTCGTCCGGAACAACCTGCACGTCAAGAAAATTGTACCTTGACACATCATCTGAACTGACAAGGACCTGGCTAAAATGGGGACGTAACTGTTTAAAGATATGTTTTATCACAGGCTCTCCGTTAACCACCAGCATACTTTTATTCCGCCCCATTCGTTTGCTTTTGCCGCCGGCCATTATAATTGCCGTCGCATTCATTTTCATCGTCCACTTGCCGTCAACGAACTTTATCGAATTTATATCGACATCGAATTGATCGCCGTCAAATAGCACAATATCGTCAGCATATCCAATCACCTCTTCGGCTGACGGCTTACATCCGGCTGCCTTGGGATTTCTGACTATAAAAAAAAGTCCCGGCTCAACGATGTTTCGCAGGCTATTTGACTCACATATCATACCCTGATCGTTGCCTATAACTTTAAGCAATGCCGTTATCCCTTCGGCAAGATGGCTTTTTAGAACTCGGAGCCAAAAAACCTTTTTAGCACCTGCCGACAGCATCCTGCAGGTATCTTTATCAGAAGTGGTGTTTGTTTCCTCTGTAATACAGAAATTCCCTTCAAGTCTCGCACATTCACCGCAACCTTCACTGCCGCGGGGACAGCCGCTGTCAAGTTCGTTTATTGCAGTTACCTTGATCCCTGTCAGGTTGTGTTCTGAACCGAACTTTCTGATTAGCGAACAGGCAAACTCGGTTTTGCCGGCATTTCTGTCACCGGCACCAACCATTATCATACCTGGAATATCGATCATTTCAGTATTCAAAACCATCCTTTAGTATCCGGAAACTTTTTATTGCCCCTGACAGTCCTTAGATATCTTCAATTCGATTGTCTCGATGTCGCCGATACTGTGTAAAGACTTAACCATTCCAATTAAGGTTTGCGAAATAAAACCTTGAACAAAATTGTTCAGGTCGACTTTTTCGCCGTTAACTGTCAACTCAGTATTAGCTGCGGATTTTCGATTTGATTCACACATTATTATATCCCTTTCTTAGCATGCTTGACCATCTCGATAACTCTTCAATTTTTCTCTAAGTTTACTAAAAAAAGCGATTTAAAGCAAGCGTTAAAAACTTTTGTGATCGAAACCACAGCGTAACAATGAGTTATAGTCAACCTCCGGGGGCATCTTTTATTACGACATCAAGTGCGGTTTTCAATGATTCAAGTTCAAAGCCTGAAGGGATACAGTTGCACAGTTCAGCAAAAAATTGGTTAGTTTGCGCAAGATCACCAACTGACAAAGGCTCAAATGCTAATGGGCGATGGGGGAATCGAACCCACGACCCGCTGATTAAGAGTCAGCTGCTCTGCCAACTGAGCTAATCGCCCTGATAA
>CBDUSK010000124.1:0-5346 GCA_965369915.1 uncultured Phycisphaerae bacterium | reverse complement strand
TTCGACAAATTTAGAACAACCTTTTTATGCAAAACGAACCCAATGGTATGTTATAGGTATTCAAATTGCGGTGGAGTATGAGCTTTCAAAAAACACTAAATATACCAAACAAAGCCAATTTTAAAATTGACTCAGATGTTCGTAACTAATGAATTAACAAGATATTACAACAGAAAGGACACTTGGTATCGTGGGAAAAACAAAGCCAATCTTAACATTATCTTAACATTTGACTGAGTAGTGCGGAAGCTCATTAAAAACTAAATAGGACCTTGATTGTAGAATTTATAGCACGGGATTACATACAGTCTAACGGAGTCACGATCTTACCTGCCTAAAGGCAGTCTTTAAAAACTTAGTGCTGTGGTGAAAGCAGTTGGGCGCGGAAAAGTTGACCAAAAGTAGCCTTTGCATGATTATTCAGGATAGATTATAATGCCCTGTTGGTCTAAAAACCGATTATACTACAGGGTCGGCTTATGTGCTCAAAAAATTTAACAAGGAAGTTTTCCCTGGCGGTCCTGTTCGCAGTTCTGCTGGTTGCTTACGCTGACGCAGCAGAAACTCTCCACCTCGGAAGCGACGGCCAGTGGAAAAACGCCGCCGATGAACCAGGCGGAAAACTCCTCCTCGCCGCGGCAAAGATAAAACAGGTCGTTGACACCGGCGATACCGAATCCGCCTTACAGTGCCTCGCGCAGCTAAAGATCGATTTTCCTGATATCGCAGGACCCGACCTCGAGATTTTCACTGAAGCCGAACTGCTTTACGCAAAGGGAAAATGGAACAAGGCCGTTAGAAAATACGACCAGTTGCTTGATTCTTTTCCTGACAGTTGGCTGTATGCCTCGGCGCTCGAAAGACAGTTTTCTGTCGCAACCGCTTTTCTGACCGGTGAAAAACGTACCGTCTTAAAATACCTAAAGCTTTCCGCTTATGAAGAAGGCGAAAAAATTATGCACAAAATCGCCGACCGCACCGGCGATGCTCCAATTGCAAAAAGGGCCCTCCGGACGGTCGCCGAAAGTTACGAAACCAGAGGTAAGTTTCTCGATGCCCATGATGCCTGGGCGGAGATCTCTACCAGATGGCCGACGGGAGAAATGGGAAAAGAATCTCTCCTGAGGATGGCTCAGGACCACCATTCTGCCTACAAAGGCCCAAAGTACGACTCGTCCAGCCTGCTAAGCGCCAAAAGCTACTACAATAATTTCAAACTCCGCCACTCGCAGATCGAAGGTGAATACAAAATTGACGATAAGATCAATATGATCTATGAACAGCGTGCCTATAAACAGTTCAGGATCGGGCAATACTACGACAGAACCGACAGCCTGCAGGCAGCTAATATCTATTACCGATACGTAACTGAGAAATGGCCCGATTCCGCCGCCGCGAAAATGGCAAAAGCCAGGATAGAGGAAAATAAAACCCCAGCCGCCGAAACTGCCAAAAAAGACCGGAAGCTCGGAAGAAAACTCTTCGATGCCGGTAATAACTTCCTCGACAAGTGGCCCGGTCTTCTGAAATGACTGCCCGGCATAAAAATTTTCCCTGCCGTCTGCGTTTTTGTTCGGCCGGTTGAAACTTTTTAATGTATAATTGATTTTGTGAGAAAAACAGTGAGATACAAAAAAACCGTTTTAAACGTTCTGCTTTGGATAACGTCGTCCCTTGTTTTTTGCACTGCGATCAGCGGATGCGGCCTCGAAGGATACTCTAATGATTGGATATACCCCAAAGGGGTTACTACGGTTTATGTCGAGATGTTCGATACCGGAAATTTCCGACGCGGGCATGAATATATTTTAACTGACGCTATCTGCAAACGCATTGAGGCGCAAACACCTTACAAGATCGTCTCTGATATGGATCGGGCCGACACCGTCCTCAGCGGACAGTTGGCCGCTGTCAGCGCGAGCGTGCTCGCAACAGATCGATATACCAGTGCCCCTATCGAAAACGAAGCAAACGTTATTGTAACCGTCAGCTGGAAAAATCTCAGGACCGGCGAACTTCTGATTAACAACGAAAAAACACACGCTTTTGCTTCTTATTCCACTCTGCTTGGACAGGATTTTGATTACGGTGCAAAAGTTGCGGTGAACAGGGCGGCACAAAAAGTAGTAGAGCTTATGGAGGAAAGCTGGTAGTAATGTTCCTGTGATCGATTCGGTGCTCTACAGATATGAACGATTTAACAAAATAATTCGGATAAAGCAGTAACTCTATGAAAAAGATCCCCAAGCAGAACCAACGACCCGGAAAAAAGCCCACAGGCCCCGGCAAGGGTCCCTTGCCGAAATTCAACCGAAGCCCTTTCAACTGGATGATAATGGGACTGATCGCTATGAGCATACTTATGATGATCAGCGGAATGCAGAGGGTCGAAAAAATTGACAGCTTCTCGCCGAAGTTCGAAGATTATATCGAAAAAGGATACATAAAAAGCATCAAGCTTCTGCCGAACAGGATCAAAGGTGAGTTCAGCCAGGTCTGGCTCACTGAACAGGGCAGCGGGGCCCGCAGTTCTTTCGAACTGAATTACGACCCGGATATGCTGCCGAAGGACTTCTTGGTCACGATGCGACAAAAAGGTATCGAAGTCGGCTGGGCGGACCCGGATATCTGGCTGCCCCTGCTGTGGAATCTGCTGCCGATACTGTTACTCGTCGGGATCGTTTACTTTGTTTTCATCCGGAACGCACGCTCCGGAGGCGGGATGCTCATGAGCTTCGGAAGAAGCAAACACAAACTTCGGGGCAAAGACCTTAAGATCACTTTCGCTGATGTCGCCGGGATCGATGAAGCAAAGGAAGAAGTCGCAGAGACCATCGAATTTCTCAAAAAACCCCAAAAGTTCAAAAAGATCGGAGGAAGGATACCGAGAGGCGTTCTGCTCATAGGTCCGCCCGGATGCGGAAAAACCCTCCTCGCAAAAGCCATCGCCGGCGAATCCGATGTGCCTTTCTTCAGCATCTCCGGCAGCGACTTTGTCGAGATGTTCGTCGGCGTAGGTGCAAGCCGGGTCCGGGACCTTTTCAAGCAGGCAAAGGAAAACTCGCCCTGTATCATTTTCCTCGATGAGATCGATGCTATCGGAAGAAAACGAGGACCGGGTTTCGTCAGCGGCGGACATGATGAACGCGAACAGACTCTAAACGCAATTCTCGTTGAGATGGACGGTTTCGACACCAACGACCAGGTCATAGTAATGGCTGCGACAAACCGCGGTGACATCCTCGACCACGCTCTGACCAGGCCGGGCAGATTCGACCGGCAGGTCGTTGTGCCCCTGCCGGACCTGAAAGGCAGGGTCGAGATACTTAAGATACACTCGGCCAAAGTCAAGATCGGTCCCGACGTAAACTACGAACGTCTCGCAAGGGGAACTCCTATGTTCAGCGGCGCAGAACTCGAGGCCTTGATCAACGAAGCCGCCATCAGCGCCAGCATGGCAAGCAAGGACTATGTCGAAATGGCCGACCTCGAAGAGGCACGCGACAAGGTCAGATGGGGCAGGGCCAAAAAAAGCAGGGTCATTGACGAACACGATAAAAAACTCACCGCTTACCATGAAGCAGGCCACGCACTCATTCAGTCCCTGCTCACCGAAGCCGACCCCCTGCACAAAGTCAGTATTATCCCACGCGGACCAATGGGAGGAGCCACTTTCGCCTTGCCGGAAAAGGACCGCATGTTCTATACAAAAAAATACTGCATGGCCCAGATGCAGGTCTGCTTTGGAGGACGTATCGCCGAAGAATTGTTCTGCGACGACATCGACAGTGGTGCCCAGTCCGACATCAGACAGGCTACCAGCCTGGCTCGGGAGATGATCCTGATATGGGGAATGGGCGAAGAACTCGGGCCTATTAACTACGCCGGCGACCAGACCATGAATATGTATTATCCGAACCCGTCCCCCGAATTCTCGGAAAAGACCTCCGAACTCATAGATAAGGAGATCAAAAAACTCATCGACCAGGCCTACGATGCCGCAAAAGAACTTATCGAAGCAAACAGGGAACACACCGAGTCTATCGCGCAGGCCCTGTTGAAATATGAGACCCTTGACGCTGAAGACGTCCGGGTAATACTGGACGGCGGCGTACTGGACAAACCTACCGTCTCGGACCTGCTGGCTCTTGAGAAAGAAAAAACTCAAGAATCTGAACCTGACGAAAAGACCCAACAACTCTCACAGGAGCAAAAAGGGCGAGTCCCGGACGAAAATCAGGATCCGCCTGACGGCTGATCTTAAGACTTGTCCACTTTAAATATTTCGACTTTGCAGCATGCTCGACCGAACAAGAAATGTTACAATTCGTAGTTAAAATAAATCCCAAAGAGATCTTCAGCAATTGACAAAGTAAAGATAAAGACGCAGGCTCGAAAATATTGCTTTGAACAAGAAAAATTTTATGTAAAGGAGTCCGAAATGATCAGGTGCAGATTAAATATTTCAGTATTAACCGTTTTATTGGTCTTGACTTTTTTCTTTCCGGATCCGGCAGCCAAAGGTGACAACGGCCTCGACCTGCTTCGGCAGAGTTCAAAGGCTTTTACGGAGGTAGCCGAAAAGGCCGTCCCTGCCGTCGTATCCGTCCAGGTCGAAACCGTCATCGAGGTCAGCTCAGACTATGGTTCTCCTTTCGGTTATCATTCTCCTTTTGACGACGAGTTTTTCGAACGCTTCTTCGGCCGAAAATTCCGCCGAAGCCAGCCTCAGGAACGCAAACAGGTAAGACAAGGCTCCGGGTTCATCATCAGCGCCGATGGTTATATTCTTACAAACAATCACGTAGTCGAAAACGCCGACAAAATAAAGGTGATACTCAACGACGGAAGAGAATTCAACAATGCCAAGGTCATAGGCACGGACCCGGAGTCGGATGTAGCTGTTATCAAGATCGACGGCGAGGACTTGCCGACGATCGAACTGGGTGATTCCGACGACCTCCGGATCGGCGAGTGGGTCATCGCCGTCGGCAACCCCTTCGGTTTATCCGAAACCGTAACTGTCGGCATCGTAAGCGCAAAAGGAAGACACGTTGGAATAACCGAGGGCGGTTATGAAGATTTCATCCAGACCGACGCCGCCATCAATCTCGGCAACTCCGGCGGGCCGCTTCTTAATCTCGACGGCAAGGTTGTCGGCATTAACAGTGCTATCATCAGCGACAGATACGGCGGATACATGGGTATCGGATTTGCCATACCCATCAACATGGCCAGGCAGGTAAAAGACCAGCTCGTAGATACCGGCAAAGTTACAAGGGGCTACATCGGAATAGGTATGAATCCTAAAGGCATAACACCGGAACTGGCAAAATCCTTCGGCCT
>CBDUSK010000123.1:0-5353 GCA_965369915.1 uncultured Phycisphaerae bacterium | reverse complement strand
TTGTCAACGGCGGTTTTTTCAAAGCCGATGAGCCCCTGGTCGTGATCGATCAGAGAGATTATATTCTGGCGGTGGAAAACGCAGAATCCGCTGTTGCCGCCGCCCAGGTCAAACTGGAACAGGAACAGGCCGAAGCGGTTGTGGCTTCCGAAGAATGGGCCATGTTGAATTCCGGCGATGAGCCGGCATCTTCCCTGGTGCTTCGAAAGCCTCAGATACGCCAGGCAGAGGCGGAGCTTAAGGCGGCGAGAGCACAACTTGAGACAGCAAAATTAAATCTTGAAAGGACAACGATCTCAATGCCTTTTAACGGCCGCATCGCTTCTGAATCTGTCGATCCTGGCCAGTTTATCAATACCGCTCAATCCATTGCCACCGTCTATGCGACAGATGTGGTTGAAATAGTCGTGCCTCTGAAGGATGAAGACTTAGCCTGGTTTGATGTTCCTGTCGGGTATAACCGAAGTGATCAGGCCTCGAATACTCCCTCTGGTTCTGAAGTTTTGGTTTCGTGTGATTTTGCCGGCGCCCGGCATACCTGGCCAGGCCGGGTCGTTCGAATGGAAGGCAAAGTCGATCGCCAGTCACGAATGGTCAATATCGTTATCGAAGTCGCCGATCCGTTCAGTCACTCGAATTCCAGGCCGCCTCTCGTGCCGGGAATGTTCGTGAACGTTGCGATAAAAGGAAAACAACTCGAAAATGTTATCAGGGTACCTCGTTATGTGGTTCACAATACCAACCAGGTATGGGTCGGGCGCAACGGCCGTCTGAACATCCAGGAAGTCAGGATCGTCCGTAGAGATACGAATTATGCTTATATCGTTTCCGGCCTTGAAGCAGGTGCCGTTGTTATTACAAGTCCCCTTGATACGGTAATTGACAATATGAAAATACGAACCTCGCTTCAGACTCAGTCTAAAGGCGGGGAGGAGTCCGAAGATTGAAGGATCTCGCAGATCAGCGTAAAGGACCTCTTGCCTGGTTCGCTACGAATCATGTTGCCGCGAACCTGTTGATGCTGCTTATCGTCGCAGGCGGCGTCATGAGCATACTGACGATGAAAATAGAGATATTCCCTGAGATCAGCGTCGACATAATCACGGTTACCGTTCCCTATCTTGGCGCGTCTCCTGCTGAAGTGGAACAGGGCGTCTGTCTTCGAGTTGAAGAGTCTATTTCCGGGGTTGACGGTATCAAACGCCTGCGGTCCACCGCCGCCGAGGGCGCAGGAACCGTTGTTGTGGAACTCGAAAGATATGCCGATTCCCGAAAGGTCCTTGAAGACATAAAAGCCGGTGTTGACCGTATAATAACGTTTCCCGCCGAGACCGAAAAACCGATAATTACCGAGATCACCACACGCAACCAGGTATTGATGGTTGTCATTTACGGAAAAGGTTCTGAGCGGACCCTTAAAAACCTGGCCGAGCGGATGCGAGACGACCTGACCGCCATGAAAGATATCTCCCAGGTCGATGTTACCGGTGTGAGGAACTATGAAATTTCTATCGAAGTCTCCGAAGAGAACCTTCGCCGTTACGGCTTAAGTTTTTCACAGGTCACCGATATGGTCCGCCGGTCATCGCTGGACCTGCCGAGCGGCTATATCAAAACACACGGCGGAGAGATCCTCATCCGCACGAAAGGTCAGAAATACGTCGGTTCCGAGTTCGAAGACATCGTCATACTTACCAGAAACGATGGAACGAAACTATATCTCAGCGATATCGCAACTGTTTATGACACTTTCGAAGATTCCGATATAGCCACACGTTTCGATGGTGAAACCGCGGTGATGCTCAGAGTCTGGCGGATAGGCCGGCAGGATGTTCTCGATATCTCCCGTACCGTAAAAAATTATATCGAAGATCAGCGACACACAATGCCCGAGGGGATCTCGATCGCGACCTGGTTTGACAGTTCGCTGATCCTCAAATCCAGAATGGACCTGCTTAAGCGCAACGGCATGCTTGGGCTGATCTTCGTATTCTGCTGTCTGTCATGTTTTTTGGATCTTCGCCTTGCGTTCTGGACAACTATTGGGATACCGATATCTTTTATGGGTGCCTTCTGGGTCATGCCTTATTTCGACACGACTATTAATATGATATCTTTGTTTGCCTTTATCCTTTCTCTCGGTATTGTCGTTGACGATGCGATCGTAGTCGGTGAGAATATTTTTTCGTATCGTCAAAAGGGCATGGGGCATATCGACGCTGCTATTCGCGGCGTAAAGGAGATGACCGCACCTGTTACCATGGCTGTCCTTACGACCGTTTTTGCCTTTATGCCGTTACTTTATATTGCCGGTATTCTTGGAAAATTCATCCGTGTTATCCCTGTGGTGGTTATATCGGTTTTAATGTTCTCACTTGTCGAGGCCCTGTTTATTTTGCCCGCACATCTATCAGGCCGCGGCGTCTCAGGCTCTGAAAAAAAACGCCCCGGTCCATTAGCGAGATTCCAGCTTTTTGTTCGTACCGGTCTCGACGGATTTGTTTACGGCAGATTTTCAAGATTTGTCGAAAAGGTCGTTGCCTGGCGGTATGTTACCATGGCGGTCAGCATCGTGATCTTATTAGGCATTATAGGTTATATTCAAAGCGGGCGCATCAAATTTGTCATGTGGCCGAAAGTCGATGCGGATAATGTCTGGGCTACACTGAAAATGCCGCAGGGCACTCCTATAGACCAGACAAAAGCAGTGATTGAAAAGATCGAAACCGCTGCCGTAAAGGTCCAGCAGCAGATCGATGCCGAAATGGCTGAAGGCGCACCTTCGATCTATAAACATATGGCCACGACCATCGGCAGTTATGTCGGTGAGCAGGGAGGTCCCGAAGGGCCTGGCGGGGGCAGAGGTTCTCATTTGGCGGAAGTTAATATCGAACTGTTAAGCGGCGGAGAGCGGACAGTTTCCTCCGCTGATATAGCAAACAGGTGGAGAAAACAACTCGGCGAGATCCCGGGGATATCTTCACTTGTCTTTACTTCGGCGATTATGAGTGCCGGAGAAGCGATAAACGTTGAGCTTAGCCACCGCGATTTTGATATTCTTTTGGAGGTCGTCGAAAAGTTAAAGGTACGACTTGCCGAATATGACGGTGTGACCGACATTGACGATAGTTTCGAACCGGGAAAACTGGAACTCAAACTTTCCCTTAAGGAAAAGGGCAGTATCCTCGGGCTGACGCTGGCCGATCTTGCCATGCAGGTCCGTCAGGGGTTCTATGGTGCCGAGGCCCAGCGAATTCAACGCGGCAGGGACGATGTCCGAGTGATGGTCCGTTATCCCGAACAGCAGCGCAAAAGCCTTGCGGACATCGAGAACATGCGTCTTCGGCTTCCGAACGGGACGGAGATCCCGTTTAATATCGTCGCCGAGGTTCACCGCGGCAGGGGCTATGCGAGTATCAACCGGGCCGACCGACGCCGCGTGATAAATGTTACCGCCGACGTCGATAATGAGATCGCCAATGCGAATGAAATAAATCGTAATCTTTTTACAACAGTATTACCCGAACTTAAATTAAAATATCCTGGCCTGAATTTCAGTTTAGAGGGTGAGCAGAGAGAACAGAGAGAAACGATAAGAAGTCTTGGCGGCAGTTTTGCAATTGCACTGCTTGCGATATTCGGTCTTTTGGCGGTGCAGTTCAGGAGTTATGCCCAGCCGGCTATCATAATGTCCGCTATCCCGTTTGGGCTCGTTGGTGCGGTGATCGGCCATATTGTCATGGGTTATTATCTTACGCTCGGAAACTTCATTTCGACCGGTGTATGGGACAAGGTGCCTTTTGACCTTTCGATGCTTTCTGTTTTCGGGATAGTGGCTTTGACAGGCGTTGTGGTAAACGATTCGCTGATCATGATCGACCTGATCAACCGTGAACGGGCCGAAGGTATTGAGCTTAGCCGGGTCATCCGGGATTCCGCCACTCGCCGTTTCCGGCCGATACTGCTTACCACTTTGACGACCTTTTTCGGCCTCGTACCAATGCTGATGGAAAAGAGTCTCCAGGCCAGATTTCTTATCCCGATGGCGGTTTCTCTTGCATTTGGGATCGTTTTCGCCACAATGATTACGCTGCTGCTTGTTCCGTCGCTTTATATGATCCTTGAGGACGTAAAAACTTTGTTCACCAGAAAAACAGTAACAGAGAAAACCAGTGGAACATTATTTTGAGGTAGTTAAGAATAATTGAAAGACCAACAGCAAAAGCTGTATTGTTACATTGAAAATGATTCTGATCTAAAGTCGCTTGTTTCGCAGATCAACAAGGCAGACAGGATCGCTATTGATATCGAGGCGGACAGTCTGCACCATTTTTATGAAAAAGTCTGTCTTATCCAGTTGACGATAGACTCAAGTAATTTTATTGTCGATCCCCTGGCGGGTCTGGATCTGTCAGGATTCCTGGATACTTTGGCTCACAAACCCCTGATCGTCCACGACGGCGGCTACGATCTGCGGATGCTGTATTCTTCCCTGAAGTTCAGGCCGTATTGTGAAGTCTTTGACACGATGCTGGCCGCTCAACTGCTGGGCTTTCAGCATTTTGGATTGGGAGCTTTGTTAGAGCATTTCTTCGATCTGTCACATTCCAAGCGTGCTCAAAAGGCCGACTGGTCACGGCGCCCTTTGTCCCCGGAACTGCTGAAATATGCCAGTGATGACACCCGTTATCTTATCCGGCTCACCGACTCCCTTGCAGGCGAATTACGTAAACTCACCAGACTCCCCTGGCACAGCCAGGCCTGCCGGCGTATGGTCCGCCAGACTATTGTGCAAAAGCCGACGATGGACACCGAAGACGCCTGGCGTATTAAAGGCGCCAGTCTGCTCGGACGATCTGAACTGAGATTTGTCAAAGAACTTTACTTTTGGCGGCTTACCCAGGCCCAAAAGGCGGACCGCCCGCCGTTTAAAGTTATGCCGAACAGACTTATTCTCGAACTGGCCGCCTGGGCAGACTCAAACCCACGGGTCACGCTGAAAAAAGGACCGAAACTGCCTCGTGATTGCAGGGGTAAAAGGCTTATGGCTCTTGAAAGTGCGATACGCAAAGCTCATGATACACCGGAATCCGATTGGCCGAGCCGCCGAAAAAAGTCCGCTCCGAAACGCTCTGTGCCCGATCGTAAGCTGTTTATCCAGACTTTGCGTGATGAGTGTTCACAGCTTGCGGCAAAGCTGAATATTGCCCCTTCGGTCCTGGCTACACGGGCCGCCGTCGCCGCGGTTGCCTACAATGATCTGCGGACAGTTGACGATCTGACAAACAGCGCCCCCTTGATGCGATGGCAGGCCGAATTGCTCCAGCCGCTCATCCGCAAGACCGTAAAAAAG
>CBDUSK010000122.1:0-5383 GCA_965369915.1 uncultured Phycisphaerae bacterium | reverse complement strand
GCGTGGCCTGCGTATAATAAATTGTAAGCTTCGTGCAGAACGTCCTTTACGGGTTTATTGGTGATCTTGCTGCGTATTTTAGGGACAATGCAGTATGAGCAGTATCCATCGCATCCATCCTGAATCTTCAAAAAGGCCCTGCTTTGGTTAGCGTAGGAATGGAGGATCTTGAACTCATTGGGGTTGTTTTCGCACGGCGAGGGTGTTTTATCCTTGATTTTGGCTGGGAATAATGTTTTATTATAGTTGGAGTTGCGAATTAAGCTGCTTAAGGCCTTGGCCAGTTCGTTTTTTTGGCTGACAAAGTGGATATTTCCATTGTTGTCGATGTCTTTAAGTTCATTGGTTTTGGCGACTGGCAGACAGCCGGCGACCACTACGGCCGCTTTTGGGCTGTGTTTTTGAATTTTTCGGATATATTGACGGCTCTTTGCCGATGCAATATGAGTAACGCAGCAGGTATTGACTACAACGAGGTCCGCATTTTGTCCGGTCTCGACCTGGCTGAGATCGAGCCGTTCGAGCAGTTCCCGGATCTGCTGGCTTTCGTATTGGTTGACTTTGCAGCCAAGCGTTTCGATGGCAAATGTATTCATATTGTTCGATAATAAAAACAGTAACTTTAAGATACAAGTTAATTTATAGTTTACGGCGGGATCGATCAATCGGTTCTTTTGTTTTTTCGGAATCGTGAACTGCCGGTTAACGATAAGAGAGGAGTTCTTGTGACCCTGACAGGAGAGAATTAATATGGCCTCATCATCAGTATGGGCGATAGATATCGGGACCAATTCACTTAAGGCATTGCGTCTGAGTCATGGACATGACGGCTTTGAAGTCACGGGCTTTGATTTTATCGAGCACAGCAGGATCATTTCCGGCGGAGACGTCAGCGATGACAATCGAAGAAAGATAATCGATGAAACCCTCGAAAAGTTTCTCGGTCAGAATGACCTTGGCAAAGACGAAGTGGCGATCTCAATATCCGGGCAAAACAGTTTTGCCCGGTTCATCAAACTTCCGCCCGTCGAGAAAAAGCGCATCCCGGAGATCGTGCAGTTCGAGGCCGTTCAGCAGATACCGTTCGAGATCGAGGATGTCGAGTGGGACTGGCAGCTAATGGGCGACCCCGACAGCCCGGATACCGAGGTTGGTATTTTTGCGATAAAGAACGAGCTTATCGCCGAAGTTATGGACCACTTTACCCGCAAGAACATCAAGGTCTCCTGTGTACAGATCTCCCCGATGGCCTTGTATAACTTCTGCCTTTACAACGAGAAGATCTCAAAAAAGGCCACCATCATCCTTGATATGGGCGCGGAGAACACGACGCTTGTGGTGTGCACGAAAACGATGGTTTGGCAGAGGAACATCCGAATCGCCGGCAACGCGTTTACCGAGGCGATCGCCGAGACTTTCAAGCTCAAATTTGCCAAGGCCGAAAGGCTTAAAAGAACCGCCCCGATGAGTAAATATGTCCGGCAGATATTTACAGCGATGAAACCGGTTTTTACCGACCTGAGCAGTGAAATTCAGCGTAGCCTGGGCTTTTACAGCAGCAGCGGCACCGGCAGAGACAAGGGTTTTTCAAAGGTGATAGCTCTTGGCGGAGGCATGAAACTTCAGGGTCTTGCAAAGTATTTGCAGCAGACTCTCGGCGTCCCTGTGGTCAAGCCTGAATCGTTCGGGAAACTTTCAGTCTCTTCGGATGTCTCAAGCGCCAAGTTCCACGAGAACATATCGGATTTCGGAGTGGTCTATGGTCTTGGGCTCCAAATGTTCGAAGAAGCGAAGATCCATGTGAATCTTCTTCCTCTGAAGATCGCCCGTGCGATGGCGTGGAGCAGAAAGGGCAAATTTTTCACGATAGCGGCCTGTACCCTTCTTGCGGTGTCGGTTCTGAGCATGATGAATGGGATCCACAACAAAAACAATTATAATGAGAACGACAGTATTCGTCGGCAGATCGTAAATACCATCAATGCGGCCAAAAAGGCCGAAAGCAGTCTGCGTAAAGAAGTCGGAAGAAACAGTACGCTAAGAAAGAAGATCGACAGCGAAATGGCTCTGTTTTCCAGGCGGGATATTGTCCCTGTTCTTAATCAGACGATAATATTCTGTCTTCCTAATTCCGAGAACAATCCTGACCCTGTGCAAAAATCGCTGTATGAGGCATTCGACAACGGAGATGTCGAGGGTGTACTGTCAGTCAGTCGCGAGGATCGCAAACAGCTTTTTATAACGGACGTCTCGATTAGATACTCATCGAGCCTGAAGGAAGCCAAATTTGAAGAGGACCGTAAAAAGAAAACGAGAAAGACAGTGAAGGTGTTTGACATGATGGAATCCGATTCCATGGATTCTATGGAATCCGAATTCATGGGTCCTATGGGTCCCGGTTTCATGGGTCTTGAAATGGCCCTTCAAAAAAGCCGTGAGAAGGATCAACCGGAAAAAAAAGACGAAGCCGGATTCGTCGTCGTCCTGGAAGGCTACAGCCCTTATAAAAATATCCATGAACTGCTCAATCCTCCCGGAGTCAAAAACGAAAAGGATAAATGGGGTGTGGTTACCCGGTTTGAGAATCTGGCCAAAATTATCCCCAGGTGTAAGTTCGAACTTTTCTCGAAAGACAATATCGATCACTTCAAGGTCGAGACCGGAGAGGTGGAGTTCGGTGACGACAATACTCCCGCCGGAGCGGGTATCGAAAAAGAAATAGAAAGAGTTCCACAGCAAGAGGAAAGCAAAGAAAGGGGCAGGGGCCTGGCGACGATGGGGGGATACCGGCGCATGGGTAGATTTGAAGAGAAAATTATGGTTGAGCAGGTACTCGTCGACCCGATGACAAATGAGGAAATCAGCAAGACTTTTGATCTTATAACTCAAGCTGAAATCGAGCAAGATCCGAGCCTGACGGAGAAAGATTTAGGGAAGAAAAAATATGGTGATTTTAACAATGAACCGAAGTTTATCGTTCGGGACCACTGGTTCCGGATAAGTGCCAAATTCGTATGGAAAGAGGCATCGAAGGCCAAGAGTACTAAAGGTACAACGTTCAGTACGTCCCGGTCTTTGAGGAGCCGGTAAAAGAAGAAATAAGCCCGCTGATGGAGCGGAAAAAGTATTTTTTTTAAGAGGCAGTATACGTGAATTTTCTCAGGAAATATTCGGCATTTCTGATACCCTTAGCGATTGTTGTTGTCGCGGTGATACTTTTTGTACCGACGATGCTGATCGGTCGTTCGGTCAAGAAAGACATGGAAGAGAGCATCTCCAGCGGCAAGCAGATCAAGTCTCTTGTTCGCAAGACCCCATCGCAAGACCAGTACAAAGAGGAGAAGCTCTATCAGGACCAGCACGCCAAGGAAGCCGAAGAAGTAGGAAAATCTGCGAGATACAATTCGCGTCGCAGGCTTATCAGTTATGATATTTTTCCGAAGCCGAGAGATACCTCTCAGCAAATATTTATCGAATTCGGCAGAAAATTCAGAGAAGCGATAGACGGTCCGGGCGGATTGATCAAACGAATGAACGCTCTTGATGCCCCCAGTGAGATCGACATAGTGAAGGAGACGGAGCGTAAAGGCGGCACTTTTGAAACACGTAAAAAGAGTACTTCTCGAAGAAAGAAAAAGAAAGACACCGGCGGTGCGATGAGAGACGCGGTTTGCCGCAGAAGGGCCGAGGAAATATCGGTTTACGCCAACCCGAAAATTTTTAAGTGGTATGATTTCTGGGAAGACTATGAATTTATAGGTTCAGAGACAGCACTTAAGGATTGCTGGTATACGCAGAATTCGTACTGGGTTTACGAAGACGTGGTTGAAACCATAAGGATGATGAATGCCAATTCGGATTGTGTTTTCACTTCTCCGGTTAAGAGGCTGGTGGGAATAAGTTTTACCGGTTCGATCCCGGAATTATCGGATCGGAGCAGGCCATCGAAATCGGCGAATTTCGGTGACGTGCCCGGTTATGTTTTAACGCTGGAGGACGAACCTGTTGGTGTCCAAACCTGGACGGGCAGAAAAGGTAATAATAAAATTGATGTAATACATTTTTACCTTTCGGTAATTATAGACTCAAAGACCCTGATGCCGTTCATGCGTGAACTTTGCAGCGAAAAAGAGCACGATTACCGGGAAGGATATCTGGAAGACGGCGCGGTCAGTACTTACAAGCACAATCAGATAACGATCCTTAAAAGCCGGATAAGTTCCGTTGTAAAAACCTCTGACGCACACAGTAATTACAAGTATGGCAGTGATGCTGTGATCAGGCTGGACCTGGCCTGTGAATATATTTTCAATCGGGGCGGATATGATATGATCAAACCCAAACCGATCAAAGAACTGCTTGGCCAATGAAAAGAGACAGCAAGTTCCAAAACTGCGGGCAGTGTAAAGAAAACATCCAGGAGCAGAAGATCTTTAGGGATCGACGAGTAAAATCGAAAGCATCGGTGCGGAACAGATAAATGAAAGATGATTTGTTGATGCGGGGAATGTCAGATGAATAAGAAAACGGGCAATTTTTTTGAACAATACGTCGATAAGATAGTGCTTGTCGTAGTCGGGATATTGAGTTTGCTGCTGTTATGGATTTTCATTTTTAGCGGTCCTTATGCGGTTGAATATGAAGGCAGAGGCAGGAAGTTCAGTACGTCCCAGCTGGATGTTTATGTAAAGCAGCAAGCTGAAGAACTTGAGGACAAACTCAACGAGTCCGCTACGGAGAAACGCTACGTTCAAAACAGATGTAAGGAATTTTTCGACAAGCTTGCGTGTTCCGTAAGCGATATCCCCAACAATATTTGTTACCCACTCCCGTCCTACGGATCCGGCGTTGCGATTTCCGAGCGGATTTATGTTTTACCTAATATGGAGGAACTCAAAGTAACAGATGTTGCGGTCGAGTCGATCAGGACCGTGGTTCACATGCCGGTTGATGAGGTTGATATACAGCATCCGTATAATTCAGTCGAAACAGAGCTTGAAGATATCGATCTGGTGACGGTTGAGGGTTCGATTGATATTTCGAGTCTGTATAATAGTTTTCAGCAGAGCTTTACCGGCCGAAGAGTCAAGGGGGACTGGCGTGACGATAACCTTGCTCAACCTGTTTTTGCAGCTGTTGAACTTCAGAGGCAGCTGTTGACCGGAAAGAATAAATGGAGTAAATGGCAGGCGGTGCCCCGGACAAAAGTTGACGATTTTAAGGCACTGCTCGATATTCCGCAGAAGGTGCAGGACTTGAAATATGAAGTAAGTTTGCTGATGAGTCAACTCGGCGAGTTTGACATTCAGAGCGGTATCCTCCAGCCGGAATCTTATGAGTTTGCCTCGTCGGCTACAGAATGGCTGACTCCCGTGTTCCATAA
>CBDUSK010000121.1:0-5450 GCA_965369915.1 uncultured Phycisphaerae bacterium | reverse complement strand
ATGTTAGTGCTGGACTTACGGGCGATGTTATTTAAATAGGTCCTTCTATTCCACTTCGTTACAATCAGGATGACTTTTCGATTGATAATTGTTTATTGATAATTTAATGGAATTTTTCTATTCTGCGGATCCCTCCGCTACGGTCGGGATGACGGGTGGAGTGGCAATGGCAGTTGAGGATATTTGCTTTAACAATGCTAAAAAATATTTTATGATGACTCTGCCCTGAAAATAGTATATAATCGCAGGCTCAGCGGTTTGCCTGGTTCGAACCCATTGTAAACCAGGCCAGAATGGCCTTTTTTGTTATGGAGATGCGTTGGCGGTTAATAAATAGAAATCGGTGTTCCAATAGTGAGAGGATACTTATACTATGACGAAGAAACTACACAACCATCAAGTTTTTTTGCTGACATTTTTGCTCGTTTCAATTGTACCTGCTTTTGCGAACGAGCCCTGGGTCGAGTTGTTCGATGGAAAAACGCTCAACGGCTGGCAGCAACTGAACGGAAAAGCGGACTATTCGGTTAAGGACGGTCAGATCGTTGGAAAAACGGTCCTTAATACACCTAACAGTTTCCTTTGCACTAAACAATTTTATTCTGATTTTGTTCTTGAGCTGGAATTCAAGGTGGACCCGAAGCTTAACTCCGGTGTTCAGATCCGTTCCAACAGTTTCCCGGAATACAGGGACGGTCGCGTTCACGGTTATCAAGTCGAGATCGATCCGTCAAAGCGTGCGTTTACCGGCGGTATTTACGATGAGGGCCGCCGCGGCTGGCTGAATACGCTTGAAGATAATCCTGCCGCTCGAAAAGCTTTCAAGCCGGGCCAGTGGAACACTTTCCGGATCGAAGCGGTTGGTGATACGTTCAAGACGTGGATCAACGACGTGCCTGCCGCTCATCTCTACGATACAATGACGCGCTCAGGATTTATTGCGCTTCAGGTTCACGGTGTTGGCAAAAGCAAGAAAAAAGAGGGTATCCAGGTTAGCTGGCGAAACATTCGCATCATCACTGAAAGTCCAGCCAGCTATTCAAGACCCACTCTGCTTCCGCTTCAAAGCATGGATAACAAACTTGGCAATGTCGAAAAGAAAGAGGGATACAAGTATCTCTTTGACGGAAAAACCACCAAAGGCTGGCGCGGCGCAAAACTTGACGGCTTTCCAAAACACGGATGGGTTGTCAAAGACGGCGTGCTGACGGTGCTCGAATCCGGCGGCAGAGAATCTGAGGCCGGCGGCGATATCATAACGGTCGATAAGTACAGCGACTTTGAACTCCATCTTGATTTCAAACTAACACCCGGCGCCAACAGCGGCATTAAGTATTTCGTTGACCCGGAACTGAACAAGGGCAAAGGCTCTTCTATCGGCCTGGAATACCAGCTTCTTGACGACCAGCGACATCCCGACGCAAGAAAAGGCAATCACGAAGGCAGCCGGGCTTTAGCCTGCCTTTATGACTTGATCAAAACGGATAATTGCAGTAAGCACCCCAATCCGATCGGCCAGTGGAATCATGCCGCTGTTATTTCGAAGGGCAACCATGTCGAGCATTGGCTCAATGGCCGCAAGGTACTTGAGTATGAACGCAAGACGCCCGAGTTCCGCAAACTTGTTCAGGAGAGTAAGTATGTAAACTGGCCCGGCTTCGGGGAATGGGAAAAAGGGCACATCCTTCTTCAGGATCACGGCAACATGGTTTCGTTCAGGAACATCAAGATCAAAGGAATATAAAACTGCAGGTAAGGAGTTAGCATGAAAAAAGAAGTTTCGTTTCTGATGTGCGGGATGCTTATCGGGGCCTTGGTCGCAACCTGTGGGTTTGCATTGTTCCTTCGCGGGTCAAAAGATGTTTCTGTCGGCGGCAACGCGCAGGTCGTACTCAAACTCGGACATTGCCTGGATGTATCTCACCCGGTTCACAAAGCTATGGAATTTATGAACGAGCGTTTGGTAGAACTATCCGGCGGGACGGTTGAGATAGACATCTACCCAAGCAGCGTATTGGGCTCGGAGGTACAGTGCATAGAACAGTTGCAAAACGGCTCACTGGATATGACAAAGACTTCGGCAGCTTCGGTCGAAAACTTTTTGCCGGAGATGTCCGTTTTCGGTTTGCCGTATCTTTTTCGCGACGAGGGGCATTACTGGGATGTCCTAACCAGCGATATCGGCAAAGAACTGCTCGAGGCAATGCAGGCCAAGGATCTTCGTGGGCTTTGCTATTACGATTCCGGCAGCCGGAATTTCTACACCAAAGATAAGCCGATACGCACACCTGACGATCTGAAGGGTCTTAAGATCCGTGTGATGAACAGTCGTACTGCTATGGATATGGTAAAGGTTCTTGGCGCTGCACCGACACCGATAGCATGGGGAGAACTTTACACCGCGCTTGCCCAGGGTGCAGTCGACGGTGCCGAAAACAATCCGCCCAGCTTTACCACCAATAAGCATTATGAGATATGCAAGCATTTTTCAAAGGACGGCCATACAATGATTCCCGATGTGCTGATCATAGGCACTAAAACATGGCAAAGCCTTGATCCGCAGGTACAAAAATGGGTACAGCAGGCAGCCGATGAGTCCTCTGTTTTTCAGCGAAAACTCTGGAAAGAAAAAACGATCCAATCACTCGAGGAGGCAAAAGCAGACGGGGTAACTATCTATGAAGTTGACAAGACCCTCTTCGCTGAAAAGGTAAAACCGATGTACGAGGCGATCGAAAATGACAAGGTCAAGGACCTGGTAGTAAGAATGCGAAAGGTCAAACCATGATAGTCGATTTGCTTAAAAAAAGTCGCATCACGCTCTGCCGGCTACTGGAAGCGGCCCTTATCCTGGCCGTACTGGTGCTGGTTCTTGATGTGCTGTGGGGGGTGATTACACGCTGGAGCGGAAGTTTCGTGGCATGGTTATCTCAACGGGGGGTCGAAGCATGGAACTTCATGCCGCGGGGGCAAAATGAATTCAGCGAAGAAATCGCACGCTTTTTATTGATTTGGATATCGCTTTTAGGAGGGGCGGTCGCATTTGGAGAAAAGGCTCATTTGGGAGTTGATTATTTCGTCGGTAAGTTCGACGTCGCGGCCCAAAAACTCATTGCGATTATCGGTCAGATGATCATATTGATCTTTGCCGTATCGATCTTCATTGTTGGCGGCAGCAATATTGTCATCAATAATATGCAGCAGACAGCTCCGGCACTTGGACCGCAGATCGGTTTGCAAATGGGCCATGTCTATCTTGCTCTACCTGTAGCAGGAGCGTTCATGATAATATTCACCATCGAGCGGATATTGGAACTTGTGCTTACTAAGGAGCAGGGAGGGCTGGATTGATGGGTGCAACGACTATTATATTAGTGCTTGTTTTTGTGTTGCTGCTTGTTATGAATGTTCCTATCGCTGTTTCTATCGCAATGGCGGCGTTCGTTGCGATATTTGCCGAAGGTATTGATCCGTCGGTTATGATGGCGACGAAAATGGCCAATGGCGTAAACAGTTTTGCTTTGCTTGCGATCCCGTTCTTTATACTTTCGGGGCACCTGATGGGTCGCGGAGGCATGGCAAGACGGCTTATCGAGTTTGCCAGTTCGCTTGTTGGGATGTTCCCCGGCGGGCTTGCGTATGTAAATACACTGACCTGCATGTTGTTCGGGTCTATTTCCGGTTCTGCCGCTGCGGCTGTTTCGTCGGTAGGCGGCTTCATGATCCCGGAGATGAATCGGAAAGGATACAACCGTGAGTTCAACGTAGCTGTTACAACCACAGCCGCGACGACGGGACTGCTCATTCCTCCGAGCAATGTTATGATCGTTTACTCTGTCGCCGCAGGCAGCGTTTCAATTGCCGCAATGTTTATGGCCGGAGTTCTGCCGGGCATTCTGATGGGTTTGTGTATCATGGTCGTTTGCGGAGGCTTCGCATTTCGCAATAAATACGGCTGCGAAGAGCGGGTTTCATTTCTTGTGGGACTGGTTTCATTCAAGAGGGCGATCCTGAGCCTGATGCTGATAATCATTGTTATCGGCGGAATATTAAAGGGCGTCTTTACCCCCACCGAAGCAGCAGCCATTGCGGTACTGTATTCATTTATCCTTTCTGTGGTCATTTACCGGCAGGTCACTTTACGGCAATTGCCCGAGATATTAAAACAGACCGGCATAACAACGGCCATAGTAATGCTGCTCATAGGAGCCAGTTCGGGGATGAGCTGGATCATGACGATGGCTAATATACCTCAGTCTGTAAGCAATGCTCTTTTGAACCTCTCGGACAATCCGATCGTAATCCTGCTGACGATCAATTTGCTGCTCCTGTTTGTCGGTACGTTTATGGATATGACGCCGGCGGTTCTGATCTTTACGCCGATCTTCCTGCCCGTTGTAACGTCACTCGGCATACACCAGGTCCACTTCGGCATCATGATGATCGCCAACCTGTGCATAGGACTGTGTACTCCGCCGGTAGGAACGTGCCTCTTCATAGGCTGCGGCGTAGGCAAAACGACAATAGCAAAAGTCACAAAGACAATGCTGCCGTTCTTCGCCGCAATGATCATAGCGCTGATGGCAATAACGTATCTGCCGCGGCTCTCGCTCTGGCTGCCGGTTCAAACGGGTCAGTTAAAAACCGAAGAAGTAGAAAGTTCGATCGAAAAGTGGCACAATAATCTTTCAGGTAATCAAGCTGGGTCAAAGTAAACAATGATAATGGTAAAGGCAGAAAAGGTATCTGCCCCCTTTATTTCACCCAATTCTGAATATCCATTCTTCAATCTCCCTCCAATGCGCCGATGTCCGCTTTTCCATTCATCACCTTCCTGCCCAGCAGATCCTTTCGGCCATTATTATCGATGGTAACCCCTGCGTCTATACAAGGCGAACCAGGCCCCAGTCGATATCCACGCAGATCCTTCATCGTCTTCAAGTCAATGTTAGTGCCCGCATTGCCGGGCTTGATAAACAGTGGATCGGCGGATATGGCACTTGTCTCCGATTTATGGGGCGAAATGTTGAAGTAGAGATTATTGCGAAATACCGTATTGATCCCCTCGGCGTTGATGCCCCATTTTCCCTTACCTTCGAAGTAGAATATGTTGTTTTCGAAAGTTGAGTTAAGCGGAGTTCTTCCTTCAGGAAATACGGTGACGTCATAGTCAGCGCTGATGAAATGGGTGTTGTTGTAGATGTGGATGCCTGTGGCTAGCTGCTCGTCCTCGAATCCGTAGAAGTATATGCCCTTTTTGTCGTTTTGACTGATATTGTAACGTATTATCACGTTATTATTGGCTTTTTTCATTATCCCGCAGAACCACATATTGTCATGGCTGTAGTTGTATTGGATGATGGTATTGACGCATCTGTGATCGGCATCGAAGCCTCCCCGGTCCCTTACCTCATCTCCGACATTGCCATACGCTTCGTTGTACTGGATCT
>CBDUSK010000120.1:0-5469 GCA_965369915.1 uncultured Phycisphaerae bacterium | reverse complement strand
CGGTTCCTGTTGGGATTTTTAAAGCGGTGCTGATCTCCGGCACAGTGAACTGCTCGAAGTAATAAAGAATAAGAACAACTTTTTTTCTCATGTCCAGTTTTTCCAGCAACTCATTTATACCGGTATCTTTTTTTTCTTTGCATTGATGATCCTGTATTTGTTCCATACTAACATGTTTATTTGTCTTGGTTTTTCTTATCCAGTCGATCGATTTATTTGTTGTTATTCTGTATGCCCAGGCCTTGAAATTTGCCGGATCGTGCAGTTTTTGCAAACCTTTTATGATCCCAAGCCAGGTTTGCTGGGTTACGTCCCATGCGGCCTGGGTTTCGCCTGTCAGTCTAAAAGCATGCAGCCAGAGACGTTTTTGCCATCGGCTGACAAGTTTTTCCATAGCCCCGGCGTCACCGGCCTGGGCGTCCATGACCAATAACTGGTCCTGAATATTCGAACGTTCGTCTTGCATTTACTTTATTAGTCTTAAAATTGGCCTGAATGGTTCATTTTTCTTTGGATTATTATCAGAATTTCTGATGCAAAACACAAGAAGTGTTCGGATCTTTTTCATATCCCGGCGGTGACTACAAAGGGTAAAGGCGATTATTTTGTTACCATCTTATATGCCCGAAGGACCTCCGCGACGCTCCAGGCCTGGGCAAAGCACCCCCGCGGTTGTTGCGGCTGATCGCCGTCGAATATCTCTGATATGCTACCGATACAGGCATCTTCGGTCATATGTTTTAAGAGCGGCTCAAGATAATTCATCGCTTTGGTTTTACTGTCCCTGCTGAAGTCGTTGGCCCGCAGATAAGCTTCGATAAACGCTCCTAACAGGTAAGGCCAGACCGTTCCCTGATGATAGGCCGAGTCCCGCTCAAAGCCGCCCCCTTCATAGCGTCCGATGTAACGGCTGTCTCCCGGGCTTAGGGTCCGCAACCCGTAGGGCGTTAAAAGTTCACGCTGCACAACACCCACGACAGAGGTTTTCTGTTCTTTCGTTAAGGGCGAAAAGCCAAGGGCAGCGGCATATATCTGGTTCGGCCGTAAGGATGTATCAACCGTTCCGTCGCACAGGATGCAGTCGTTAAGATAACCTGTGCTTTCATTCCAGAACGATTTAACGAAGCTCTCCTTTACCTTTTCGGCCATTTTGCTGTAAAACCGGGCCGAGGCAATATCGTTGGCATGATCTTTGCCCGCGTAAAACTTTGCCAGCCGGCAAAGCCCGCTGTACCAAAGGGCGTTTATCTCGACCGCTTTTCCGTATCTGGGCGTAAAAACTAACCCGTCGAACTTGACATCCATCCAGGTAAGCTGGGTCTGCTCATCACCGCCGGTTATCAAACCGTCTTCATCGGCGTGTATGCCGAACCGGGTTCCTTGGCGATAAGAATCGATGACCCATCGTACCGCGGGCAAAAGCCTTGCACTGAACATGGCTGTATCGGCTGTGTAGCCCAGATATTCGAACGCCGCGTGAACGAACCATAGCGACGCATCGATACTGTTATAGTGAACTTGACGGCCGTAATCGTCGAATCGGTTGGGGACCATCCCGTCATCGACCGCATCTGCGAGAGTCTTCAGCACGCTGCGGGCCTCGTCGAATCTGCCCGTACACAACAATAGACCTTCCAGCGAAATAAACGTGTCTCTTCCCCAGTCGAGAAACCATGGGAAACCCGCTAATATCGTCCAGGCCGGGGTTTTGTTTATTTCACGTTCCACGACGAACTGTCCCGCTGCAGAATACAAGCTGCCGAGATAAGGATCTTTTGTCTCTGAGTTCTGAAGTAACTCTTTTTCCCGGAAATGTAAGCTGTCAATGACTATCTCCAACTCATCGCATTCTTCTTGAGGTTCTCTCTCGAATTGGCCAAGGCTTGCCCACAGCACGACCCTGCCCGGAGAATCGATATGACATTGAAATACACCCGGCGAGAACAGATCTTCAAAACACTCCGCGCCTCGCTGTCGTTCTTTTCGGTAAAGGAAATTATACCACCACTGCTCGTCCCGCTCGAATCGCATGTTTTCCGTCCGCAATAATAGTTCTCCCGTGTCGATGTCGTCGCTGCGCACTGATAGTACGTCGCTGCACTGTTTGGCAAAAAGGACTGTGCCGGATTTCCGGAGCGAGTGAAAATCACGAAGCCCGATAAAGGGACGCACCGAAAAATCGAACTGGGCAACCATGTCCGAAAATTCATAAACTATCGCCGTAACATCGCTGTCCGGCAGAAGGTAGATCGACTTTCTTATCTTGACGTCCCAGAGGTTATAATCGAAATGCACACCCAGATCTTTGCTGAACTTACAAAGATGCATAAAACCGTTAGGGGATATTCCCCCTTCGAATTCGAAACAGCCTAAAGCTTTAGTTTCATTGCCGATCGCTACGGTCTCAAGGCAGCTCGAAAGTCCGACAATACGGTTGGCGGGCGGATCGAGAGTACCGATTAAAAGGCCGTGATATCTGCGTGTATTGCATCCGGCGACTGTTCCGCAGGCGAATCCCCCCCGGCTGTTCGTAAGAAGCCACTCCTTCTCGAGGACCTGCTCGATGTTTTTGCCACCCATTAAGATACTTCGGGAATGGCTAACGAGACCGTTGTTAGTCTTCAATGTCATCCGGATCCGTTTCTGATATTCCCCTGTATATTCAAATCCGCATTATGCCGGTACGGTTGTATCCATATCGGACAGCGTGCAGCGCCGGTGAAGATTGTTCAGAACGTTCATGTAATTTATATACGAATCATAAGGAGAATCATAAGGGTTAAAGTACTTATGGACATCGCCGTCGGAGAAATATTTTGTGCACATGTAATAAAAATGGTCCGACGTCTGAAGTCTTCGCCAGTCCGCGATCAGATCGTTGTTACCTGTTCTTTTGACCTTTTTTTCGATCTGGTATAACTCGTGCAGAGCATTCGACTGCATCGGGTTGCCAAGCCACGCAGACAGGTCCCGCTCCATGTCAGCCCAGCTTATTATGTGAGGAACGTCAACCGTATCCACCGATTCGTAGCTGTCGATGACTTCGCTCGGGGTCATGAAATTGTTGTCAGGGTGCTTGAGTATCTCTTCCGGAAGATGAGACATGAAATCGAATATCCCCGTATCCTCCCACTGGTGCTCACCGAAAGTCTCGTAATCCATAAACAGGTTTATCACGTTCCCGTTGCCGTTTAGATCGCTCACCCACGAGGCGAACTTTTCCGCCATCAGAGGGAACTCCTTCCACCCACGGTTCGAGAACCGAAAAGCGATATCGTCGCTCAGGGTGTAGTTCTTAAGCAGAAGCTTGAGCTTTTCACATCCCTCGGGGCGGTAAATAAAATTAGCGTTCCGGTGTCCGAGGATATGATCGGCGCCTTCGGTGATTATCGCGTCAAACTCGTCCATACTCTCGATAGCCATGGCAAGGTCGTTGTTGTAGATTAGTTCGGTGTTCCTGAATATCCGGGGCTTCTGCCCGAAAAAGTAACGGATAAGTTCGACGTGTTTGTCGACCTGATCGCTGAACTCATCCCGGGAATACAGAAAACTCAGGCTGTGATAATACGTCTCAGCGAGAAACTCCACACACCCGGTCTGCGCGAGCGCGTCGAACGTGCTGATTACCTCCGGACAGAACTTTTCGAACTGCTCAAGCAGCACGCCAGTTATGCTGAAGGCCACTTTGAACTTCCCGTCGAACCGCTTGATCAGGTCAAGAAGAAGACGGTTCGTCGGAAGGTAACACTTGTTCGCCACTTTCCTGCATATCTCGGCGTTCTTGGTGTCATCGAAATACGACGGTGAATTGTCGAACACAGTGTAATGTCTTAACCTGAAAGGCTGATGTACCTGAAAGTAAAAACATACTGACGGCATAAAAAAACTCCATCAAAAAAATACTGACTTTATATCCTTTGCGTGTCTCCCGAAGACCGTCGATTGGAAATCTCCGCTTCGGACCATTGTCTCCGGGGACTTATACCTTCATCAACATATCGTCGTAAATAGCGGCGCACTTGCGGGCGGAATCTTCCCATTTAAGTTTTCGCACTTCGAAGTTACCGTGCTCACGCAGTGTCATCTGCAGCGTCGGATACTTCAAAACCGCAATGATCTTATTGGCCATCTCCGTTATGTCCCAGAAATCCACCTTAAGCACATGGGTCAGAACCTCTGCGACGCCGCTTTGCTTGCTTATCAGTACCGGCACATCCCGGTTCAGGGCTTCCAGCGGTGCGATCCCGAACGGCTCTGATACCGATGGCATCACGTAAAGGTCCGCCATGTCGTATACCTTTTCAACGTCTTTGCCGTGAAGAAATCCCGTGAATAGCACCTTCTGGCCGATGCCCATCCGGGCTGCCATCTCGATCGTATAATGCATCATATCACCGGACCCGGCCATCACGAATTTGACGTTGTCCATTACTTCAAGGACTTTTTGGGCGGCCTGAAGAAAATATTCAGGGCCTTTCTGCATCGTTATACGACCTAAGAACAATACGATCTTTTCATCGCTGCCGATACCGATCTTACCGAAGTTCGGGGCATTGTCGCCGTTTCGCTCGACGCCGTTGTATATTACCTCAACCTTTTCGCCGAGAATCCCGTACCGGGTGATTATGAGGTTGCGGGTCAGATGACTCACTGCGATTATCTTCTCCGACATGTGCATTCCCTTACGCTCGATGTCGTATATCATCTGGTTGACATGCTCACCGCTGCGGTCGAACTCCGTCGAATGGACATGCACCACGAGCGGTTTACCGGTAATCGCCGCTACCGCGATACCCGCAGGATACGTCATCCAGTCGTGGGCGTGGATGACGTCAAAATCCTGGTTAAGTGCCAGTTGTACTGCCGCTGCGGCGTAACGGTTGATCTCCGTAAACATGTTACCACTGTAATGTCGATCCGTATCGCTGTCGCCGTTATCTCCCGATTTCGTGACATATTCACCCGACTGTTGTTTCTGCCGGATCGTCTCTTCGATCCGGTGCCGATAATCTTCCGGACTCAGGTACGGCGAGGTCAGTAAGGATTCTATGACGTGAAATTTCACGTTCTTGAACTCGTCGTATTCAAAAGACAGCGTGCCGCTGGAAAGACTTTCCTCGGGACTGAGCATCTTGATATGAGTAGAGAATGAAGAATCGATCGGCCTGGGAAGAACAAACAGAACTTCAAGACCCATATTGCTCATGGCCTTCGTCAGACCATGACAAGCTGTGCCCAAACCACCGCTGATAAAAGGGGGAAACTCCCAGCCAAGCATGAACACTTTCATGCTGCACCCCCGATTTCAAGTGGAACCGCTTCGTGCATCCACTTTTCTTTAGTATCCGTACTTCCAGAACGCAACAGCTTACCCTATCCTTGTCTAAGCGGTACAATTAAACAGTATTGTACGGGTTGTCTATGGTATTAGTCCAGTAAAAATCTAAAAAATTTTTCTTTCTGTATAAA
>CBDUSK010000119.1:0-5565 GCA_965369915.1 uncultured Phycisphaerae bacterium | reverse complement strand
TCGGAAATGTTCGATATGTTCGGTGAAGCTGAGTTTATAAAGCTGATTTCCGAACTTGACCCCGACGATGCTGCCGATGTGCTCGCTGAACTGCCTGAAACCGAAAGCGAAGAAGTTCTCGAACAAATGTCCGAAGCTGACGCTGAGCAGATCAAGGACCTCATGAGTTACTCCGAAGATTCCGCCGGCGGCATCATGGACCCCGTCCTCGTCAGCGTCGATGAGGACGCTACCGTCGGACAGGCCATCAACAAGATCCGTTCCATGGAACTCGATGAGAATTTCCTCATGGTCTATGTCGTAAACAGACTGGGACTTTTCCTCGGAGATCTGCGAATCCATTCGCTTATAACACGTCCCGAGAACACCAGGATAAAGCAGCTGGTAAACACCGATACGATCTATGTTACGGTTGACACTGACCAGGAAGAAGTAAGAAACATATTCAGCAAGAACGACCTTATTGTCGTGCCGGTACTCGATAAAAACAATAAGCTCGTAGGCAGGATCACCGCCGACAGGGTTATCGAGGTCGCCGAGGAAGAAGCTGCAGAGGATATGTATGTCATGGCCGGTACCGACGCCGCAGAACTTGAAAATATTTCCGTGCTCCATGCTGCAAGAGTAAGAATGACCTGGCTCCTGCCATGTCTTATGGGGACCGCTGTCACTGCATTGGTCTTGTTCCTGTTTCAAAATAGATTTTCAAATATTAATTTGGCCGCACTCTACATTACCGTAGTCGCTTTTGTACCCATGATCGCTGCCATCAGCGGAAACGCCGGGCTCCAGACCTCGGCAATAGTTGTCTGCGGACTGGCAACCGGGGACCTCGCCGCACTGAAAATTACACAGGTCTTCGGAAGGGAAGTCAGGGTCGCACTGCTCGTAGCCATAAGTTGCGGACTGATCGGCGGATTGATATGCGGTTCCTTCATCAATTCTGAGATCTTGACAGGCCTTTCAAATATCGTTGTTGATTCGAGTTACATTACAAAAAATATCAGGATAGTTCTCGCTTTTACCATCGCAATGTTTTCCGCCATCATGGTGGCAACTACACTCGGACTGTTTCTGCCGTTCCTGTTTAGAGGTATTGGGATAGACCCGGCCATCAGTTCCGGCCCTCTGGTCACTACCGCAAACGATTCCATCAGTGTCGCGATATACATGACACTGGTTTTGTTGCTGATATAAAGGAGATGTTTTTATGCCGGAATTAAACTTCACATGCTCAAAATGTGGAAATACCCAGTATGAAATTGGCGAATTTCGTGCCACAGGCGGCTTTTTAAGTAAACTCTTCGATGTTCAGTCAAAGCGATTTACCACCGTAACATGCAAAAAATGCCGATATACCGAGATATACCGAGCCGACTCCAGCACTATCGGCAATATTTTCGATTTCTTCACAAATTGACTCCTCTCTCCGGCACCCTGATCTGCCTGATAACAAATTATCACTATTGACTTTTAATGCCGTTTTTATTACAATGGTATTTTTACCGACCGCATTGATTTTATTGTTTAAGTGCCTGCCTGTAGCGGGGTTATCGCGGTCGAACTTTTGAAATTTAAAGTTATTATTTGGACGACAGGAGTGTATGTATGGCCAAGAGCCCGCCTTTAAAAAGTCATGGACGCGCGGATAAAGCCCCGGCGATCGACAAGTACTTCAGGGCCGCTATCAAAGCCGATGCCAGCGACCTGCATCTTAAAGGCGGACAGACACCCAAAATGAGGGTCCAAAGTAAGCTTAAAACCACAACCGGAGAACCTATGTCCGAAGAAACTGTGGAACAATACATCTACGATATCTTAAGTAAAGAACAGAAGGAATTCTTCCTCGAAAACGGGGCCCTTGATTTCGGATATCAGGTCGGAGATGCTGACCGCTTCAGGATTAATATATTTCGACAGCGGGGGGCAATAAGCCTTGCCGCAAGGCATATCAGTAGTAAGATCCCGCCTTTTGAAACACTGCATCTTCCGCCGATTGTCGAAAAGATCTCAGAATTCCATGAAGGGCTTATCCTTGTGACCGGCCCTACGGGATGCGGAAAAAGTACCACCATCGCTTCAATGATCGACCATATCAACTCGACACGTCCATGTCATATTATCACTATCGAAGACCCTATTGAATTCCTCCATCGCGACAAAAAAGCTATCGTCTCTCAAAGAGAGATCGGTATCGATGTAACAACCTATGAAGATGCTCTGCGATCACTGATGAGACAGGACCCGGATGTTGTGCTTATCGGCGAAGTCAGAGACAGTACGACTCTTGTCGCAGCCACGAGGGCCGCAATAACCGGGCACCTGGTCTTCGGTACGCTTCACGCCGCCAGCGCTTCACAGACTATTCAGAGAGCCCTGGACCTCTTCCCGCAGGAAGAAAGAGACCTGGCCAGACAAACCTTTGCTCTGTCCATAAAAGCAGTTATAAGCCAGACCCTCTTGCCGGGTATTAAAAAAGATGCCAAAAGAATACCAGCCGTGGAAATCCTCATCACAAACCCAAGCGTTAAAAAACTTATCTCCAAGGAACGGGAGGCTGATCTGCCGAGCGTTATCAGAGCTTGTCAAAACGAAGGAATGCAGGATTTTACCGAAAGTTTGAGAGAACTCGTCGAGCAAGAATGGGTAGATTATAAGGTGGCTCTGGACTACGCACCGAACAGGGAAGAACTGAAAATGGCAATGAAGGGCATCAGAACATCCGCAGGAAGCATCCTCTAACTTTGTTTTAGGAATCGTAATTGGAATATTTTATGCCGACAATATCACCTGCTGCGATCGAGTATGGCGGCTATATATCAATTATAAAATTAGTCGTTTACGTCGTCCTGTTCTTTCTATGGATGCCGCTGGTAAACTGGGTCCATAACGATGCACAGGCCGTAAAGTTAAGAGAAGATTCCTGGACCGCCTTCATCACCGCAGCCGGTGCCGCAGTACTTGTCATCTGGCTCCTGGTCCCGGCATTCGTTATCGGGCTGCTCATTTATATGATCGCTCTTGGCGCAGCCGGAATGGCCTATGTCGTACACCGAAATTCGAAAGTGGCCGATTTCGAAAAAGTTCTTACTCCTGCACATATCAAAACGCTATTTGTAAATGAAAACAAAAAAATCCTCGCTGCAAGCAAAGGCTTGACACTTATAACAGCCAATGGAAATGACGTACCAATACCAGGCTCAAAAACTCCTGATGCCTTCGGATTCAAGACCACGTGTGAACTCTTCGACGACGCCGCATGGAGGAGGGCAAGCGACATCACATTCATCCCAACACCGAAAGCATACGCCGTAACATACCAGGTAGACGGCATCCCCTTGAAACAGCCCGAAAAAACAAAGCAGGAAATGGAATACTTTATTCGCTTTCTAAAGCAGCTTGCGGATCTGGATATCAACGAAAGAAGAAGACCGCAGACCGGTTCCTTCTTCATTAACAAGGAAAAGCAAACTTTCGAATGGGAGATCACTACCGCAGGTTCCACCGCCGGTGAGCAGATGATCGCCAAAAGGATCGAAGAGTACAACCTTATGAAACTAAAGGACCTCGGCCTGAACCCGGTACAGGTAAAACTTTTAGAATCCATCAAGAATATCGACAGCGGTTTGTTCATTGTTTCGGGACCAAAAAGAAACGGCGTTACTTCTACTTTTTATACTATGCTCAAAAACCATGACCCATTCATGAACGACATAAATACGCTCGAAAAAAAACCCGCTGCTGACCTGGATAATATCACGCAGAACATCTTTAAACTCAGCGATACCGGAACTATAAACTATGCGCAAAAACTCCAGAGCATTTTACGAATGGGCGCTAATATAATGGGAATTGCTGACTGTGAAGATAAAGATTGCGCCACACTTGCATGTAACGCCGCCAAAAACGGAAAAGTGATACACATAACTTTAGAAGCGACAAGTGTCATACAGGCACTCGGAAAATGGTTGAAGCTCGTATCAAACAAAAGCCTCGCCCTTAATAATCTCGCCGGGATCATCAACCAGAGACTCGTAAGGCAGCTCTGCGATAAATGTAAGCTGCCTTATCAGCCTAACCCCGAGGTCCTCAAAAAATTCAACATGCCGGCCGACAAGATAAAACACCTCTACAGAGAAGGCGAAATAGAATATGACAAACATGGAAAACCGATCCTTTGCGAACAATGCCAGGGCACAGGCTTCACCGGAAGGATCGGTATCTTCGAAACGATAATATTAAACGACGAATTAAGAGATGCTGTTAAAAAAGCGAAATCATTACAGGAAATAGCTTCGCTGTTCAGGCGGGCCGGTATGCTTTACATGCAGGAACAGTCCATTCAAAAAGTCGCCGCCGGAACCACTTCGATACATGAAGTGATTAGAAGCTTCTCTTCGGGGCAGAAATCAGCAAAAAAAAACGTTAAAAAGCGGTGAGCAGCCGCCTTGAAAAATAATTACCGGGAGGTAACATGATAGCCGTAATAGCCATAGTAGTGATAATTCTTGCTTGCATTATTTATTTATATCTGCAATGCCCCGTACTCAATTCCATCGCTACTGTCTTCTCGGCCATAATCGGGATCATCGTAGCTTTTAATTTCTATGAAACCCTGGCCGCTATAATGATCACAAAAGATTATATGCCCAATTGGGCCCATTCCCTCTGTTTCTTACTGCTCTTCGTCATTACCACCGTTGTTATTCGAATAGCTGCCGACCAGACGATCCGCTCGAAGATCTATTTTGATGATACCGTAAAATACATCGCCACTGTAATATGCGGCATAGTCGCCGGGAGCATCGCCTCCGGTGTCCTGATCATCTCCCTGGCGATGAGCCCCATGGCTCCCAAATTGTCCTATGCACGTTTCCCGGCCGGCTCCGCATTAAAAGCGAACAGCCTAAGACCCGCAAAATCGGTCTTCGCCGACTCTTTCACTGCCTGGCTGTTTAGCCAGATAAGTAAAGGCCCGTTAAGTTCGGATAAAAGCTTCGCTGTCTTCCACGCCGATTTTATCGACCAGATACACCTCAACCGCACAAAAGCCGGCGGCGATAATGGCATCGCCGCAATTGCCGGCAAAGATGCTCTCATGGTACCGCCCAGGATAGGAGTACGTAAAAGCGATAATCGAATTATCATAAGGGCAGGCTTAAAAAAAGCAAACATAAGCGCTGGAGGAATCACCGACAAAGCCCAAAAAGCCGAATTCACACTTTCACAGATCAGGTTAATATATAAGGATAAAAACCAGGACAAGGATACTTCCGGAAAGGCCGGCGTCGCCTATCCCGAACAATGTATTATCAACCCGCGAAAAATTTCGCGCGCAAGCGGCGATGAAGAAAACCAAAAAACCGATCTCACCAAAGTGTTCTCACTTGGCAGAAAGAACTTCACGGTACTGCGCAAATATGGCAGTATTGCATGGGTTGACCTTGTTTTTAAATTACCCACGGGTTCGATACCTGTTATGCTGCAGTTCAAGCAGAGCGCCGTTACGGACCTCCTGCCCAAACCCGTAATTTCAACTGACGAAATAGAGCAGCAACTGAACAA
>CBDUSK010000118.1:0-5597 GCA_965369915.1 uncultured Phycisphaerae bacterium | reverse complement strand
ATATGCTCGAAGAAAAGCTGTTAATGTGGAAATTTAAGCGGGGAAACCCGGATGCTGTCTGCCGCATATATGAAAAGTACCGTGATGACCTTTTGCGTCTGGCAGCGGCTCTTTTAAATGAAAATCACGAAGCTGAAGACGTGGTCCACGATGTCTTTCTCAATTTCGTAAGGTCAGCGAAAAGTTTCAAGCTTACCGGCAGCCTGAAGGCCTATTTATCCACTTGCGTCGCGAACCGGGCGCGAAACATAAACCTGAAAAAGCAGCGAAGAAAGGATAAGCCTTTAGAGACCCAAATAAACCCAGGCTCGGATCCGAAAAGGCCGGATCAATGGATAATAACCACGGAGCAATTTAAAATGTTAAAAGGTGTTCTGGCCCAGCTGCCTTTCCAGCAGCGTGAGGTGATCATCTTAAGGCTGCAGGGAGATTTCAAATTTACACAGATCGCGATTCTTCAGCAAACTTCGATCAAAACCGTCCAGAGCCGGTACCGCTATGGACTCGAAAAACTGCGTACTCTCTTAAATAGTAAGGTGAAATTATGAGCCCCGCAGATGAAATAAAAAAGTTTATTAAAAATGTGAAGATAAATACTGATCCGGACACCAACCAAAAAGTTCTTGATGAACTTCTCGGTGAACTGGACAGAACTAAACGCTCGGCTGATGCTTACCAGCCGGGTATATGGAGAATTATCATGAATAACAAAGTAACAAAATTCGCCGCAGCGGCAATGATAGTTGCGGCAATTGGCATATCTTTTATCGCCATTGACAGATCCGCAACGCCCGCATGGGCAGATATAATCGAACCTATCCTTAATGCCAAAACCGCTATTATGGAGATTGTAGTTGGCGATGAGAATAACGGCGCTCCCGTCATTCAGGACGAGATCAAGGGTTCCAGGATAAGGAGAACCGTTGCCGGGATAGATGGGGTAAGCATCATTGATTTAGAGACGTTGAAGATACTGACTCTGGATCACGAGAAAAAACAAGCCACATTCGTAGATTTAAAGGGTTTTCCAAAAATTCCGAACTATCTGGAAACGATAAAAACACTGCTGACTAAGATTCAGGACAGCCCGGGATTCTATACCGAAGACCTTCCCGAGCAGGTCGTCGACGGCATTAATGTTTACGGCATTCGAGCATTCCATCTTGATACCGAATTAACTATCTGGGTTGACGCCGAAACGGACTTGCCGACCCGCATAGATCAACAGGGAAAACAGGTTAAGGTTATTTGCAGGAACATACAGTTCGATGTTCCCATGGATGAATCAATGTTCAGTATGGACGTTCCCGATGGTTACCAGCAGTACCAGCAACAGCTTGACCTGATGGGTGCTACAGAAGAACATTTCCTTGAATATCTGCGAATTTTGACTGACATTGTTTATGATGGGATTTTCCCCGAAGATATTTCTATCGAATATTACGTGAAGCAAATTTCTCTATTGAAGGAAAAGTTTGATAACCTTGATATGCCTGAAGAGCAAAAACAAAAGATCGGTATGGAGATGGCGCAGGGTTTGATGTTTATCCGTTTCTTCAAGGGACAGGGCAAATGGTATTACCGAGGCGATGGCGTAGAACTTGGTGATGCAGACGCGCCGATTTTCTGGTATCACCCCCGAGGCTCGGAAACATGGCGAGTTATCTACGGTGATCTGCATGTCGAAGACGCCGCAAAAGAAGACCTTCCCGAAGCACCGGAACAGGATTCGCAAGAGCAAGGCCATAAATATCAGCAGTGGATGGAATCAAAGTTTGTCGGCAAAGAAGTAGATACGTGGCACATAACCGCTGCTGGAGATATCGAGGCTCATTCGAACATAGAATTAATGAAGGGCCCCCAAGATGTCTCTGTAATGCCCCTGATTCTGCCTTACAAGGAAGGCAACGTCGTTTCTGTAACGATTAATGAGCAGGCCGTAGAGGTCAGAGAATTAGGGGATTATCAATATGAAATTGACATACCTCTGCTCGATGGCCAAACCGTAAACATCGAATGCATCTGGACAATGCCCTTAGATACACTTAAGAAGGTTGATTATGGTTTCCGAACAAAATTGCAAACCCTTATTTATGTAACATCATACAAACTGTCAGTAGTTTTGGAACCTGATTGTGGATATGAAAACACCAACGATCCAGCTAATGACACACTTGTTCCTTTCTCAATGGGTAATCCAGATAAACCGTTCATGAGTATCGGTTCTTGCGGGATAAAGATCAATAAAGTTCAATAGTTGCATTCTCCCAAAACGCTGCCGGGCAATTGGCTCGGCAGCGTTTTTTATGCGCATAAAAAACACCGGCTGCGGGCCCCTCGTCCACAGCCGGCATTAAAACGGAAAAACGCTCCCAAAAGCGTTATTACTTCCCGCTGACTTTGCGGCTTTCGGCAAGCTTTTCTTTGATAAGCTCGCTAACCTCCGAAGCCTTGTCCCCGGCGAAACTGAAAAATTTGTGCAATCTGCCGCTCGTTTCCTGGGCGAACTGTTCTGTGTCGAATTGTCGGTGCATATAGCTTTCGCCGGAATTACCGGATGCCGTCATCTCTTCGTCAACAGGGGCAAGGAAATAGACAGCAGTCGCAAATCCTGCGAAATACACTATCAATATGAACAACAATTTACTTCGCCATCTGAACATACAGGGACTCTCCCCGAAAAATCACACGGATTCTTAAAACATTAATAACGACCGGTTTTCTTCTCCTGGTGTTAACTCAAATGCTGTTTGGCATAATTACCTGTTACATGTAAAATTTAAGAAATAAACTCGCCTTAGTCAAATCCTGCGGACGATTATGTTTAAGATTTGTGAAAAAATTATACCCGCCTAAAACGTCCTATAATGGCGCAACTGCCCCTTCGGTTATTGGGGTTTTGTTACATGAAAACACGCAGAACAGGCACATGGGCCGATGAAAAAAAAAGTGCAAAACCCTCACCCCCGGTCCTTACAAAGCCTCAAGGCACTGTTTCAATTCGGTGCATACCAGCTCAGCATCTTCGGTACTGAGGTTATTATGGAACGGAAGGGCGATAGTGCTTTTGCATACCGAATCCGTGATCGGAAAATCACCTTCGGTGTATCCGAACTCATCGACCATAAACGGCTGAAGATACGCCGGCGGGAAATAATTGCTTACCTGGATACCTCTGTCTAACATCCCTTTCAAAAGCCCGTTACGCTGCTGGAGGCTGTACTTTTCCGCCAGCCGCACCACAAATACGAACCAGCTCATCTCACACCCAGTCGCCGCCTGCGGCACGATCAATCTGTCGTCACCGGCTAAAAGCCGCTGATACATCTTTGCGACCCTCTGCCGTTTCTCGACAAACTCGGCGAGCCTTGAAAGCTGCACTATCCCCAGCGCACAGTTAATATCGCTTAGCCGGTAATTATAACCCAGCCGTTCGTGGGCAAGCCAGCCCCCGCCTTTACCTCGGCCCTGGTTACGCAGGGAAACGCACATTTCCGCCAGCGCCTCGTCATCCGTCAAAATTATCCCCCCTTCGCCCGTTGTTATCTGCTTGTTCGGATAGAACGCAAAAAGACTCATCGTCCCGAACGTACCAACCTTCCTGCCGTTCAGTACAGAACCCAGTCCTTCGCAGCTGTCCTCGATCACGGCAAGGTCGTGCCTGGCTGCGATTTCGCAGACCTTATCGAGACCTGCAGGATTGGCGAATATCACCACCGGCAGAATCGCCTTGGTCTTTTCGGTAATAGCAGCTTCGATCTTCGAATGGTCGATGTTCAATGTCTCGGGATCGATATCGACGAACACCGGCTTTGCCCCTGCCATCATTATCGAAGTAACCGATGCGATAAAGGTAAAAGGCGTAGTGATCACCTCGTCTCCCGGCCCGATCCCCAGGGCCTTGGTACACAAAAACAATCCGCTCGTTCCGCTGTTTACCGCGACTGCGTATTTTCGCCCGCTGTATTTTTTAAAAGCCTCCTCGAACTCGCCCAGCTTGGGACCCAGCGAAAGATTCGGCCCGGTTAGTACCTCGCGGACCGCTTCGATCTCCGCGCCTGTAATGTCAGGCCGGCAAAGATGTACCCTGATTTGATCTGATGCCATAAACTTACTCCTGATCAATATTATCGCCCGGGCCGAGCTAAAAACCCGGCCCAGGCCGGTTATTGGTTTTTGTCGTCATCGTTGTCATTTTGGCTTTGGTCCTCCAAAACGGTCGATTCAACTACTTTTCTGTGAGGATCTTTTGCCTTCTTCTGTTTTTTAACGGCGTTTTTTTTGCCCATAGAATAGAAAAAGCAGCAAATAAGCCATAACAATATTCCCCACGGCAAAAGCCTTATTAAAATACCCATCGCTGTCCTCTTAACTCAGATCAGACTGCTTTCTCGGTCTATTATACCAGATAATGAGCCTGCTTTCAAGCAGAGGAATATTCGAACCTGTTCCCCTTTTTAGCGCGGATTTTTGGCTCAAGTGCAAGGCTTTTGTCTTTCCCTACACCGGAGTCGTACAATTATACTGTGAGTATTTGAATCTCGGCCGTTAACTAGAGTAGCCGCCCAAAAGAAACCGCTAAAAAAGAGTATTTTTAGTAATTTTCCCTTGATAGACCTGCGGTTTGAATAAAAAGATCAGATAATAATAAAAAAAAGTGTAACGAATTCACCTCAAAAGCGTCTATTATATACAGATAAAAGCTTGTGTATGAAAAAAACACTTGACAAGCTGAGTACTTAGTGCTATAAACAACTATCGCCGGACGATAACAAATTTGGAGGTAAAGATGAAAAAACTGACAATCCTTTTAATAGTATTCATTCTCTCTATCCCCGCCGCTGCTGCTACGCTTACTGTCCCGACGCCTTACCCCACCATCCAGTCTGCCATAAACGCGGCCGTCAACGGTGATACAATTATCGTTACGCCTGGAAGGTATTACGAAAATATCAACTTCAACGGCAAAAATATTATCCTGACTTCTACGAATCCTAATGATTCGAATATCGTCGCAGATACTATCATAGATGCCGGCGGCAGCGGCAGCGTTGTAACATTTGCCAGCGGTGAAGGCCAGGGGGCGGTGCTAACCGGTTTTACGATTACAGGTGGATACGGGACAAGCCATCCGGATTTTGGTGACACAATTCTGTGGGGAGCTGGGGTTTATTGTGCTGACTCTTCGCCTACTATTGTAAACAATGTTATTAGAAACAACTATGGACCAATCGATCTTGAAGGAGAGTCTCCTTGTTATGGGGGCGGGATCGGATGTTATCTTTCTGATGCGAGAATCAGCCGAAATGTAATATTGCAAAATGAGGGATATGCCGGGGGCGGGATATTGGTTATCGGCGGTTATGCGAGAATCAGCAGTAATATGGTTTTTGATAACTCAGCTCTTATCGGTGGCGGAGTAGTGGTTCTTGGCGGGGAATTGATTAATAATACAGTTGTGAATAATGCTGCTGAAGTGGGGCTTGGTGGTAATGTTTATATAGAAGCCTCAGAGTTTGGGGGGAGTGTGATGGTGAACAATATAATCACTAACGCAGTTGAAGGTGGAGGAATGGTCTGGAATGGTTTTAATAGCA
>CBDUSK010000117.1:0-5597 GCA_965369915.1 uncultured Phycisphaerae bacterium | reverse complement strand
TAAGCCCTGAAGTCAGCCGGGCGGTCGAATCTCTCGTGGATATGTTCTCGCATTTTCTAATTCGTTCTTGATAGTCGATCCTGTTGGAATGGATCTTAATGTCAGCGGAAACATTTCGTTTATCGCGACCGATCAGTTTATCCGCGGGCTGTACTACTTTCGCTGACGGAATACACTACAGTGAGCTATTACTCAATGAGTTCATTACCTACTTTGCGGGCGCGCTCTGGTTTATCAAGATCGATACCTAAAGCCATGCCTATTTCAACAAGCAGGTTCCATCCGGAACTCAGGTAAACATAAGGACTCAACTCACCAGCATCGGGCACGCGTATCGTGGGGAAGCGTGTGTCGCGACTGGAAATAGCTACTACCTTTAGCCCTACGCCGTCGACAAGCACTTCCTGAAACTTGTCTTCTTCGGCCTCTATCGGGTCGACTACAAAAACAATGTCATTACTGTCCATGACTTCTTCGATACCATGAACAGCGTAAGTGCCCTCAAGATAATCCGATTTCTTACGTGTTATCTCATTGGTCTTTAATGTCAGTTCCTCAGCTACACCGTCGTTGTATCCTGCGAAGAAGATGGTCGGAGCTTTTGTTGCGGCCGTAACGATATCGGCCTCTATCGGCATAGTCAAAGCGGTCTCGATCATGCCAGACAGCTCTGAACAGGCCAGGCCGTCCACAGAACCTGCGATATGGCGAATGATGGACTCATAAAAAAGCGCCTGTTCGATAACGCTTTTGGTCGCTGCGACCGCCTGCTCCCAGCCGCATGTAAGAACGAATGTCTTCTCGCACGCTTCTTCCAGAAGAGTGCCTTTATTTGCGCTCAGGCCGAAGCGGTTTTTGTTTCCTGTTTCGCCAAGTTTTTTCGCCAACAGAACGACTTCTTTCGTACGCCCAGAATTCGATGCACAAAAAGCCGCGAAACCAGAAAGGTCATACTGGGCACACTGACGGGAACCGTCAGTGAAAATTCCGAGTTCAAGCCCCCATTTCAGTGCCTTGCGAATGGCGTTTTTGGCGGGAAAGATCCTGCTCGACCCCTCACCGGTGAGCAAAAGCCTCCCCACGGATTTGATCTCCTCGGCTACGTCTTTTGTTTGCCCTGGATCAAAGGACTTCACGATCTCGATCGTGTCCATCATTTCCTGAACAAGGGCGTATTTAGCATATTTCCGGTCCTGTCGATTCATAAGTTTAATCTCCTTTTAAATATCAAAATAAAACCTTCGATTAGCTGTCAGCCTCTATTGATAAGCTCAGATACAGTTTGTCTGAACTTTTCAGTTTCAGCACGTACTTGTTTTACGAAACTGTTGTCATCTATCGTTCCGATAGAAGCAGTCATTTCTTCGGTGTTTCGGTAAGTAGCCTGCCTGAAGGGATTATCGAAATCCTTCTTCCTCGAGATGTAGACCTGGTCCCGAATGTATTCCTGAATTGTCACAGCTTTGTTCAGAGCGCCGAACCATTTGTCTTTATCTAATTCGGTTACTCTGAGGAGTTCACAAAGCGTGGCGAATGCGTGTTTTTGTTTTTCCAGAGGATAGGCTTTCCAAAGTTCGTCATATCGTTTATGGATATCTTCCCATGAGGTTAATCCGTCAGAGCCAACATCGGTCCTTAACTGATCGACATCTTTAGCAGGAACGAGTTGTCCACCCAGGTTGATCCAGTCTCGCTGATGCGTACCTTTGAGAGCTTCATTCATCGAATCAAGATCGGCTTGAGGATTTTCCTGTAAAAAGTCGATCAGATTCCTGACAGCGTAGTAATGGAGCATATCTGAATATGCTTGATAGCCTTGATAGGCCTTGAGGAGAATGACCTTTCTTTGTGATTTTTCCATGTTCTCGCCAAGGATTTCTAAACTGTCAGGTTTTTCCTGTGGACCGGAGAGCAGATCACGGCCGATCTGTACCAACTCCTCGGCGGCTTTGCCGTTCTCGGACTTTTCGGTCTGACGCAGCCATGCCTTGCCTGTCCAGATTTCCAACAGGCTCCGCGCATGAAAGATCTCTTCGACAGTGTCCGGGGCAAGAGAGTCAAACTCAATGTTCTGAACTTTGTTTATGCGCTTATCACGATTCTGGAATTTCCACGAATTCCGCGCCAAAGCATACATGTTGAAAAGCCACCAGTATGCGGGCATAATTTCCAACTGATCTTTAGCTTCGTTGTTGTTCAGCAATGAGAAAGGCAGGGGGATATCGAGTTCTGCGGGATAAGCTCCTTTGGCAAGCAGCGTAAAGGAAGCGAAGCGGCAAGAATGTTTAATACTCGTGCACAACCCGGGCCAGAAACCTCGACCGGCCTGCACTTCGTTATCGTTAGCTCTGCTGTTATGGTTGGAGCCGACCGTTGCGCCAGCGGCCATGTTGCTTTGTCCCATGACCACTGATGCGATGAGGAACGAATTATTGTGATGCTGTTCGTGCGCCGGAAAGATCAGGTTGTTCAGCACTTCGCAGCAGGAGATGGTCGAATTATCGCCGAGAAAGGAGTTGATCAGCCGGGCACCGTATTTAAGGTTCGAATTATTACTCAGGATAAAACGTACAGCCTTGCAGCCGTAAAATATATGGCAGCCAAAACCGATAATACCGTTAACAAGTTCCACCCCTTCGCCGATCTGGACCGGCTCTTGTTCAGAAGAATTTATGGTCAGGTTTTTTAGTTTATTTGCTCCCTTGATATAGCAATGCGGGCCGGCTTTGACATCTTTGATAATACGGGAATTCTTGATGACACATTGATCACCGATTGTCCCGTAATAACCGCGGCGAACATCGAATTTTTTCTGGGTGATCTCCTTGAGTTTTTCCAGCAAGGGCTTATCATCGCGGTACTTGGCCCAGAGGTAAGCATCAGCCGCTATCATACCGTCAAAAGGTATCACGCTGCGGCATCCGGTCTCATTCATGAGCTCAAGCCAAACACGAACATCTTCCGGTTCGCCTTCTTTAATAATACCGTTGCCGAACTTTGCGTGGTTGCTGGTGTGCATTTCATCAATATTCGCCAGAATACATCGGTTGCCGATGATATAGTGGGCGAGATATCGCACGTCATGGATAGCCACATCATCGCCGATGTCACAGGCAATAATAAAGCTGTTGGTAATACCCGAAGGGATTTGAAGGTTGTGATGTTCAAGAATAACGTTGCGTAAACGGCCGATACGCACCATCCCGAAAAATTCGGTGTTCTTGATCTGCCCCGGGTCAAACTCATCGGTTACGAGTATATCTTTCCAGTTGTCGGAAGTGTTGCCGTTTTCGATAAGTTGCTTCACTTCATCCGCATGCAAATTCCGCCACGCGGCAAGCGGACGGCTTATTTGGGTATTGCGAAGGTAGTATTCGTCTTTGTCCGGGGGCAGATACTCGGCGGAAATAAAATCCCTGCCGATATTCCCGGGCGGCTGTATTGAGACATTGTCCATTTAGTTGCTCCTTTCGATCATCGAGAAGTTCTGTCTTATATTATAGTGCGAGGTCACTATAAGTCATGATAAATTTATCCGGTCAACTTCAGTCAGCATAGACTTAATAGGTTACAAGACCTATTTTCCTCAGATTGACTATAAACGAACATTAGTTTTTTGCCTAAAAACCCATTTTTTTAAGACTTTTCCATGGAAAATAGCAGCTGCTTACTGGAGACTTAGACGAGCATACAGATACGAAGTCGGGCTTAATTAGAGATAAATTAGATAACGCAAATGAAAAATTCTACAACAATACAACTTGGGATGGAGAAAAGCTCAATAAGACTGACCAACTACCCTTAACAGAAGGGAGCATCGCTTCATAAACCCCCCTAACAACTTCATTTATACCGTTCTCCCGTATCGACAGGTTTCTGCTTTCAGTTTTAAAGCTTGAGTTATTTTCTCAAGTAATACGGTATAATCAAATGGTTTAGCGACAAATGCAATGACACCGTCCTGCCGTGCGGGATTCTAAATCCCGTCCTGGCAACAGGGTGCCGGTTCGAGTCCCACCTCCGGTATTTTCTTTTGGTCTGTTATCCAAACCAACCATTTCAACTCTGTCAACAAACATTATTCTCAGCCGGAATGGACGTTACGAAATCCTTCATGTATTGATATTTTGGTGTAAATTTTCCATGATGCAGAATCAGGGCTTTTTTGAGCGGTTCGGATAGCGACAACCGGTCGTATTCTTTGGAAAAATCGCACGAAGCAAGCTGGGGAATAAAGTCCTTCAAAACACTGGAGAAATATGCCGAGGCCTCGAGCGGTATTTCAGAGGGCAGATTAGCTACGGCCAAGATTACCGGGCCATTGCCTGAGAAGCCGTCCACGATGGTGTCTTTATCGGGCAGGTACACATAGGTGGGATTGGCGGGGTCTGTGCATTTTACGAGGCATTCTATTGAACCTTCGATGTCACAACTGATGTCGGCAATGCCTCTGAGCTTAGGCTGGGGCGAGCTATAGAGCTTTCTTATATCATCCTTTGTAATAAGACGCGGATAATCGGGCGTCCAGAAGATGCAATTGACGAGATATGTAAGGTGCGGGAGGTATCGATGAAAAATGCCGCGGTACTTTTTTGGGTAATCATAGTAGTCCTGAAGGTCAAAGGGCTGGTTTGGGTCGATGGATTCTACCATGTGCTCTTCTTTGAAAACGACCTTGTATAGAACATGATTGTCAGCGTAAGTCGCGGTGGCCGAAGAAGCCAAGTCTTCAGGTTCAATCTCCTTATGCGGTAACTCATCGAAGATCTCCTGAGCTCCCTGGGAAACATTCCCATAGCCGGAAAACCCTATGAGCATTGGAGTCAATTGCGATGGGAGGCCGTCTTTTGCGATCTTTTTTCCAACGCGCCCAATCGCTTCCTTTGCTTGTTTAAGGCTTCCATAATCTTTTGCCTGGCGGATTTCCTGCAGGGGCGTGCTTATACCTTCTTGTTTAAGTCGCTGTCCCAGCGCCCACAGGCCGCTGACCATACCTGCGAGGCCGGCATGAAAACTGAAAAAGACAAGGCGCTTTCCATTCTCATCTGTTATCAGTTCATAATCAATCAGGTTGCACTTCAAATCAATGAGACTTTTTAGCATAGCCATATTGTGAGGCTGGTCTTTTATGGTGTGCGAGAAGAATACATATGTCTTTTTAGGCAGGAAAAAATCTGCAGGCATTTCTTTAATGCCGATAACAATGGGGCAACCGGATAATTCCTCTTTGATAACGGCGCCGGCCTGTTTGAAGGCTTCGTCGCTGAATATGCGTGTTGTGGAGAGCTGGATATGGAAAGTGATATCATGATCGTCGGATAACTTCTTTACAGCCTCCGGTGTTAAGGGGGTTCTGCGTTCCCACTTGTTTTTGTCTTCTCTGCGAATACCCAAAATCTTCTGCATTCGATCTTCCTTGAACTTCAAAATCAGCAAAGCTTTTCGGTGGTCATCATTTGCAGTGTAAGTGCAGGTCTCCTGCTAAGTGGTAACGAATGGGCTAAGGTCCCGCAGCTTCTTGACTATCTCCGGCATCTTCTCGGCAACGAAGTCAACTTCCTGTTCGGTGTTATACCTGCTTAAGCTGAATCTTATCG
>CBDUSK010000116.1:0-5649 GCA_965369915.1 uncultured Phycisphaerae bacterium | reverse complement strand
CCTTTTATGACCGGCTGAATGACCAGGAACAGCAAAAGCTGCTCGATCAGATCGATTCTCTGGATTTTTCCCTAATACCCGGCTGGGTTGACAACTATGTCGTGAACGACAGCCCCGCGACTGTACCTTCTGATTTTGAACCTGCCCCGTCCTATCCTCCGATCCCATCTTCTCCCGAACAGCAGGCTGAATATGCCCAGGCTCGTAAACTGGGTGCGGAGTTGATCTCGGCTGGAAAAGTAGCCGCTTTCGTGGTGGCCGGCGGGCAGGGTACCCGCCTGGGATTTGACGGTCCCAAGGGCAATTTCCCTGTCAGCCCGATCAGGAACAAAACCTTGTTTGCCATTTTCGCCGAGACGATACTCGCATCCGGGAAAAAACTTTCATGGTACGTCATGACCAGCCCGTTAACCCATTCTGAAACCGTTAATATTTTCGAGGCCAATAATTATTATGGTCTGGATAGATCCGATGTATTCATCTTTCAGCAGGGCACAAATCCTAATTTTGGATTTGACGGCAGGATACTGCTTGCTGACAAAGCTACCATTGCTGCCAGCCCGGACGGCCACGGAGGCAGCTTAAAGGCCCTCTATGACAGCGGTGCTATAGCGGACATGAAGCAAAAAGGTATTGAACATCTCAGCTATTTCCAGGTCGACAACCCGCTTATAAATATCTTTGACCCCCTCTTTATTGGCTTGCATGTTGCTAATCGATCCGAGATGTCCTCGAAGGCCCTGGTAAAAGCCTCTCCCACAGAAAAAATCGGCAACTTCTGCTTGGTTGACGGCAAAGTAACAGTAATTGAATACAGTGATCTGCCTGACGAAGAAGCTCACAGAAAAAACTCTGATGGCTCACTGGTCTTTGAACTCGGCTCTATCGCGATACACATTATCAGCACCGATTTTGTTGAAAAACTCAATGCAAACGGCTTTGCTTTACCGATCCACCGGGCCGTCAAAAAGATCCCTCACATCGATGCCGACGGCAACTCTGTTACACCGGGAGAACCTAACGGAATAAAACTCGAGGCTTTTGTCTTTGATGCGCTGCCCCTGGCGTCGAAGTCCATAATCCTCCAGACCATCCGCAGCGAGGAATTCGCTCCGGTTAAAAATGCCGCAGGTGTAGATTCTGCAGAGGTAACAATTCAGATGATGATAGCCCGTGCTGCCGCCTGGCTTGAAACAGCCGGCGTGCATATTCCCAAGAAGCCCGACGGTTCGCCGGATTGTGTTATCGAGATAGCCCCGGGCTTTGCGCCCTCTGCCGGGGATGTTAAAGCTAAAGCTGATAAAATTCCTGAGATCAGGCCCGGCGATAGTGTTTATTTCGAATAGCATGGCTAAACGATCAACATGGCATCGCCGTAAGAATAAAAACGGTATCGCCGCTTGATCGCATGGCGATATGCAGCTAAGATGTTTTCCAGTCCTGCAAATGCCCCGACCAGTGCCAGCAGGGTCGATTTGGGCAGATGAAAATTTGTCAGCATGGTATCGACGACCTTAAATTCGTACCCCGGCTGGATGAACAGATCTGTCGAACTTTCCGCAGCAGTTACCTTCCCTTTTTCAGAGATGGTTTCAAGTGTGCGCACTGAAGTCGTTCCGACAGCGATGATCCGTCCGCCTTTTTCGGCACATTGGTTGATCAGGTCAGCGTCTTTTTGACAGATACTGAACCTTTCACTGTGCATCCGATGTTCTTCGAGCCTCTCAGTTGATACCGGTTGAAATGTCCCGGGCCCGACATGCAGAGTAACATATGCGATTTGAATACCCATACTCTTTATTTGTTTTAAAAGTTCGCCGGTAAAATGAAGACCCGCGGTAGGTGCCGCGACCGCTCCAGGCTGTTCGGCATAGACGGTTTGATAACGCTGAAGGTCCATTCTTGCCGTGTCTTCATCGTTGCCGCGTTTGATATAAGGAGGCAAAGGGGCAGAACCGATCTCCTCCAGGATGTCCTGACTGTTTTGGTTACTTTCGATTTTTAGTATCCAATGTCCGTCAGTCATACGTTCGGCGGCTTTGGCCCGGCAAAAGTCTTTTTTTTCTTTGTCGTAAAACACAATGGTCTCACCCGCTTTTACCTTGCGGGCGTTTTTAAGCATAACTTCCCAATGACCTTCTTCTGTCTCGCTTAAAAACAATCCCTCCAACTTCGCTCCGGTTGTTCTTCGGCCAAAAAATTTAGCCGGCAGGACCTTGGTATTATTAAGCACAAGGCAGTCGCCTGCTTTAAGGTATTCGATAATATCCTCAAATCTCCTGTCATAAACCATGCCTGTCGAACGCTCCATTACCAGAAGTTTGGATTGACAGCGCTTATAAGCAGGTTCCTGGGCGATCAGGTCTTCCGGAAGATCGTAGTTTAATAATTCAGTTCGCATAACAAAACATTAGCAGACTTATAACCGATTGTAAAAAAAAATCTGATATTTCAGAATTTGTATTAATTTTTAGGCACAATTTTCCGAAAATATATTAGTCGAGGGGCGACATTGATTTTTAAAGGGAAAATTTTATGACGCCGACAAACTCATTTGAAGAAATGTCATCATCGATAGGTTCTCTGAGCAAACCTGAAATCAAAAGACGTCTTGTAACCCTCAAGGGCAGATTGAATCTCGATTTTACTGACAGCTACCTTGAAAGTATCGGTCTCGACAAACTCAGACATATCCTTTTTGCCGCAATGGTAACGGTAGCTGAAAAACACAGTTAAAAGTTCCCCCGGTCAGATCTAAAATGAGCCGAATTAAAATTAAGCATCAGCGCTTATTATATGTTTACTGAACCAATAAAAAAGGCCGGCGTCTTGCGATACCGGCCTTGCTGAGACAAAATACAGAAATCTAAAAATATCAAAATTTATAAATCTGTCTCAGCTCTCTATCGAATAGAGTTATAAGAAGAAAAAGAGCGCCAAACCTCCAACATTAGTATACAGCAGATGCTGATTTATGCAAGCTTTTTTTTTAAAAAAAGCTACCAAAAAGAGGGTTCAAGAGGCAAATTGCCCTTTAATGTGTCCGTTTTTGAGAAAATATCGGGTTTTTAATGGGAAAAACGCCCTTCAGCCTGCCCGCCATAATCCGGGATTTTTAACAATTTTTTTTTATTTTCTCAAGAATTTTGCTGTCAGCAAGGGCCTTTTTCAGAACTTTGACGGGAATTTTGTGGTGGACTTGCGGGCGTTTTTACCCCGGCTTTTGTTCCGGGATATTAACGGGCCTTGCTCTTCGAAGCCGTTGTGATCCGGGTATTTGTCGGTTCTATGAACTCCCGGGCAACTTCCGCAGGATCGTCGGATTTGCGTTTTGGTCGTTGTCTGGCTTTTCGTTTCGGCCGAAGAGCCGCTTCAAGATCATCGAGTTCACCCAGCAGTTCATCGTTGCTCAAAACGACATCCGGCTTGTTGTCGGCTTCTTCCTTGGATTTGGCGGCAGTAACGCCTTGTTCATACTGCCAGAATTGCCCTGAACTATTGAAGGTCGTTTCGAGGTTCCTGAGCTTATTGAGCAATCCGTCACAGAAACCCACCGCATCCTCGGTCTTACCTCTGCCAAGAAGTTTTAATTTGTTCTGTGCCTTTTCCAACTCCTGCTGCTTATCGGACTTTTCCATCTGGTTTTCGGCCCGTTCGAGCTCCATAAGCCTGACTGCCTCTTTGATCTGGTTTTCTTTATCTGCTATTTCGAGCCTTAGCTGTTCGTTTTCCTTTTGAAGCCGCAGCCATCTTTGTCGTCCGCGTTCCAGTTGTATTTGTTTGTTCCTCTTTTTCAGCTGAAGCCACTGCTTTTTACCTCTCTCCTGTTCCAGCAGTCTGGTCTTTGTCTTCAGATAGTCTCTCAGACGCAAATAGTGTTTGGCTAATCGCGGCAGGTCCATCCGGGCCTTGGTCAGGAAGTGGTAATTATCCCAGTCTTCATTATGCGATTCTCCCGGTAATTGGCAGATGTCTTTGGGGGTACCCGACTCATCAGATGTGATAAGTTTGGGTTTAGTACGACTTCTTATCCACGGGCCTCGGGTGGCTTTCGTGCAATATTCAAGAATCCGTTCGATTTCTTTCCTGGTCATTTCCAGCACCTTTTTAAACTGGTGTGGGTAATTTTTTTAATGCCGTAGCCGAGTGACTTTATTTCCGGCGGCCTTTCTTTCGGGCAGCTTTTTTCCGGGTTGCTTTCTTTTTAGTCACCTTCCTTTTGGCCTTGGCTTTCTTTCTCGTAACTCTTTTTTTGGCTTTGGCCTTTTTTGGAGTAACTTTTTTCTTCCGGGCAGCTTTTTTCCGGGTTGCTTTCTTTTTAGTTACCTTCCTTTTGGCCTTGGCTTTCTTTTTGACAACTCTTTTTTTGGCTTTGGCCTTTTTCTTTGCCGGTTTTCTTTTGGCGACCTTCTCCTCTACCGCTTCTTCTACAACTTCGACCTTTTTCCTTTTTGCCCTTTTCTTCTTAGTGGGCTTGGCTTTGGCCTGGGCCTCGGTCAGTATTTTTTTGCATTTTCTGCGGGTTTTAACTTTTTCATGTCTGGGAATTGAGGCCTCTATCTCGTCGAGCTTTTCAAGTAAGTAATCATAATTAGTCTCAAATCCCATGTTACCGATGTTATCGATATTATCGTCGGAATAGGTGTCGTAATCTTCGATATCCTTGTTTGCAGCCCTCAACAGCTCCTGGGGGCCGGCATTGGAACGCTTGTAATAAGCCTTAACGGTTTTATAATATTTTTGAAGCTTTTCAATTTCTGTACTCATTGTCAAACCCTTTTCGAATTATACTCTATTTTGGTTAATTTGATTTGGTTATCAGGCTCTAATAACCCGTAAAAACGAATCGAAACAGAAATAGCCTGTTTTAATGATTCGGCATACATAACCCGCTACTTAACGACGAATCACCGCAGAAAATAAAATTCAATTATTCCCGGTTCGAAAAGTCGCCGTTCTGTATTTAGCTCCGATAATAACAATTCTATTTCTTGATAAACAGCCGCTTCGGACCCGGGCAAAATAATGCCCCTGATATCTCTGGTTAAGTCGGCAACCTGCTATGCCGACGATGGATGATAGGTGATCCGGAATGTTGCGCTGAGTTTGTGCACTTCCCTTTATACAGATCGGTAAATACCGGTCTGAAAAAAACGTTAGATAAATTCCGCTATAAAGGAGTTTTTAAATGGCTAAAGAAGAAAAAAACGAAACGCTGGATCAGATTCAGTATCACTATGACAAGATCGTGGAAAACATTGATGATTTAGTGGACGAGGCTGACAAAGAGCAGGAAGACTTTGAAAATCGCGAAAATTATGATAGTGATAAAGGCATTCCGGACTTTTCTGACAGCCTGCTCGACGAACTTGACCAGATACAGGGGGAGCTGGAAGATTTGGAACTTGTGATACCGCCTAAAGATCGGGCCGCAAATGTTGCAAAACAGGCAGAACCGAAAATCAAGGAAACTCTGGAAGCAAACGAGCAATTAAAAGAAAAAGCAAAAGCCATTGAATCAAGGCCTGTTGATGATCAGGATGCTGTACCGGAAGCTGAATCCCGGACCCCGGAACAAATATCTGAACCTGAAACTCCCGAAGAGCAGGTAACCGAAGAGTCCCAGGCTTCGGAGGATGAAGCTCCCGA
>CBDUSK010000115.1:0-5650 GCA_965369915.1 uncultured Phycisphaerae bacterium | reverse complement strand
TCAATTGTCCCGATAGGATTAGCAGGACCGCTTTCTACGATTGCCGCCGCTTTGCCGAACCCCTCACACGCATCGACATCGATCGCGGGACATGCCAAAAACCCCTTTGTTCCCGTGATCATCAGAATGCTGAAACCCTGCCATTTCACACTCACACCTTCTACGTCCCCGTTTGAGGTTTGATACGTCCTGGTTATTATTTCCATTTCCTGCTCCTTTCCAATGTTTTAATATCAGCTTAGCCTGACGATCGGGATGTGTCAATATGGTATGCTTAAATTTCGAAAGGCAGGTTGACGGCAAAACAATTTCACGATAAAAAAATTGCATGCCTGATTCCTGAACCACTCATCATCTGCTCAGGAACAGCAGGCATGCACACACACACATTTGCCCCCCTCGGCGGAGGCACTCTCTTCCGAAGTCAGACTTAAGGTCCTGTCAAAGTTGTTCTCATAAGTGGACCCCGCAGTAACCGACATCTTCGCAAACTGTTTTTATTTTATCCCATACCTTTTCATCGTCGATAACCTCAAGGGCTATCGGGTAGAGAATATTATCTTCCTGAAAAATGTGTTCGGCTATCGTAGTGCCGAGATATTTACTGATCGAACTCAGCCTGGCTTTGAAATCCTTGAGTTTTGTTTTTCTGTACGATCCTATCAGATTTACCAGGTCGGTAATGGCGATCTTGATATATACATGATCGCTGTGGGCCGACCGGCACAAACTGTCCCAGCCGTGCTTCTTAAGGTACGGAAAAATGATGAGCTCCTCGCGTTCGATATGTTCCTCCATCGCATTCAGATGCTCAACGATATGAGACAATTTCATGAATTCTGAACTTGTATCGCTCAAATGCCCCTTTCCGCGGATGGCGTCACTGACATCGATAAAATCAGCCAAAAAGCATAACAGAAGCTCGTGCTCTGCAAAAACCTTTCGAAGTATATGACCCGCCGGCAAACGCTCCTTCAGGCTGCCGCTTTGTTCCTCCAGTATCCCCAATAGAACGAATACCGATGACAATTGCCCGGCAAGCTGAGGCGTAAACCCTTTATTAATAAGGTTTTGCTCTGCGTTGGCTATGTCCTTGCTCGTAACGCTCGAAATTAGCTGCCGTGCTTCTTTGCGAAGACCCTTCGGATCTGCGCCCTGATTGATGCGCCTGAGAAGATGAGTCAACACCTCTGATACATTTTCTTTGTGCGACTTTTCCATGTCTCGTTGTCCTTCTCTTGATACCATCTCGAGCTTTCCCTCAGAACCTATACGCACCGGCTAAAATAACGGCCCAACCGAAATTCCCGCCGAAAACTTTTTTCACGTCAATTATTTTCAATAACCATCCAGGGCCCGGACGTTTAGGAAGACAAGTTTTCTGCGCATTTATATTTTTATATGATTTTGCGGAAAAGTTGTGAGCCCAGGCCGGGCCCCAGGGTGGGATATTAAAAAAGAGCGGACACTTGTTCCACTCTATTCTTTGTTCAAGCCGGTCTTCTACTTTGGGTATCATCCGTCTCCCTCCGAAGTTCAGTCTCAATACTGACTTCGTGTTTAAGACAGTTCCGTTTGTTTTCCTTACACTCTCGTCTCTATGTCATCAACCGCAAAACTTGCGGAATAGAACCTTTAAGAAAAACTCAGCTTGCAATTCTTCTTTTGTCCCCCTCATGTCACATAAGTTGTTACCTCCGAACATAACCTTAAAAGCAACTCTGTATTAACTTTCTCTACTTAAACTATACACCAAAAATTGACGCGTGGTTGTTTTTTTTTGAATTTTTTGCAAAAATTTTCTTTTAAGTATTCTTGCCTCTAACCCCTGTTTCGGTGTGGTTTAGACTTTTCTATTGTTTTCGTTTTCACTTATTACTTAAATAAAAAAACTCGGCTTGCAACTAAAACAAATCTATAAAAGCAAAAACAAATACAAAAACAATTCAAGTGCTGTTATAAGTATCGCGGTTATAAGAAGTGTGTTCTTGAGTTTGACTGATATGTAAGGTTCAGCGTTTTCACTGAAGAGCAAAAATCCAATTCCAAAAACAAACATTATTGGCACCGAAAAACATATGAACAGCAAAAAAACAAATCGCAAGATTAGTGATACTTTAGTGTCATACCATAACATGCGCCACATCGTACAGTAAAAGCCATAGTGCATCCGCAGCCGAACGAAAGGAATATATGCCGCTAAAGGATTGACAGGATTAAAAGAATTACAGTTGTGACAATAGTACTGAAGTTTATCGCAAGGCGTAAAACAGTCCAGGCAAACCGGCCTGGCATCCGGCTCAAGATTCTCTGACAAAGATCCTGCCCCGTCATATTGGAATGTATCGTCGGTTGGTTCCATGATTATATTGTTTCAGTACTTGATCGGCCTGCGCACAATATAGCCGAAAAAGCCATCGCAGCCGTCTCGATACGAAGCACGGTATCGGTAAGCCTTACTCCTTCGGCTCCTTCGTTTATTAACATACTCTCTTCGGCATCGCTCATACCTCCCTCCGGCCCGACAAAAGCTATAACGTCACTTCCGTCGCTTACGGTCTCGGTGATGTTTTTGGCTTCTTTGTTCAAACTTCCGAAGATGAATCTGCCCTGTGGATATTCGTTTTTCAAAAACGAGATCGTCTCCGCCGGTTTCATAGGTCCCGTTATTCTCGGTACAAAAACCCTGCCGCATTGCTTGGCCGCACTTATCGAAAGCTTCTCGTACCGTTCCACAGCACTTTCGCCCCTGACCTGCTTGACCGTCCGTTCAAAAACCACCGCCGCGATATGGTCGGCCCCCAGTTCCGTGCATTTCGATATAAGCATATCGAAACGCTGTCCTTTGGCGATGCTCGCGGCTATTACAACCCGCCCGTCCCTGCGCCGCTCGAAGGTTTGGACCTCTTTGACTTCAACCAACACATCTTTTCGTTTGATCTCGGTTATCACCGACTTTGCCAGCTTGCCCCTGCCGTCGAACAGCTCGATCTTTTCGCCTGCACCGAGCCGCATCACGTTTATAAGATGATGGGCCTCGGCCTCGGCGAGCCGGACCTGCCCTTTGTCTATTTTCTCACAGTAAAATCTCGATAAACCCAATTGCCGCTCCTTTAACAGCCTGAATTAACAACCGTAATCCATAAAATTATATACTTAAAGCCGCGATTTTAAAACCTCAAATTGACTTTTCGCTCCAGAACTGGTAAAAACGGTGTATGAGATCGAAGTTTATTATATGTAAGGTCATGCAGAAAGAGGCCTATTATTGCGCCGCCCGGACGAAGAATATCATCGACATAGTCCTGATGCCGCAAGGTCTGCACAACGAGCCTGACAAACTCCGCTCCGAAGTCCAAAAAGCAATTGAGGACACCACTGACGTCCAGGGTCTTGCTTATGACGCCGTCCTTTTAGGCTATGGCCTTTGCAGCAACGGCATCGTCGGACTTTCGACAAGGATACCGCTGATCGTTCCCCGCGGGCATGACTGCATTACTCTGCTCTTAGGCTCGAAGGATAAATACCGCCAGTACTTCGATTCGCATAAGGGCGTTTACTGGTACAGCCCGGGCTGGATCGATTCAGGAACTATGCCATCCAAAGACCGATACGAAAAAGTCCTCGAAGAATACCGCAACAAGTACGGCGACGACAATGCTCAATACCTCATGGAACAGGAACAAAACTGGATGACCGAATATTCACGTGCTGTTTTTGTTGACTGGGACCTGCCCGGCGGCGATGGTTACAAACAGTACACAAAACAATGCGCCGAATTTATGCACTGGACCTATGACGAAATAAAAGGCAGCCCTGCACTTATGCAGAAACTTCTCGACGGCGACTGGAACGAAGCAGAGTTCCTCACCATAAAACCCGGCTCACGGATCGCAGAGGACCTTACCGAGCCAGGCATTATCAAGGCCGAGTAATTAGATCGAATCTTACCCGATATGATGGAATTTATTACCATAATCGTTATTGCTGTCGGATTGGCGATGGACGCATTTGCCGTTTCCATTGCTTCCGGCACCGCCTACAAACAACTCAAGGTCCGCCATGCCGTCCGCATGGCTTTTTTCTTCGGTGCCTTTCAGGCCTTCATGCCCCTGGCCGGCTCTCTGGCAGGGGTGACCTTTAAGAACGTGATCGCTTCCTACGACCACTGGGTGGCGTTCGGGCTTTTGACCGTTATCGGCTCAAAAATGATCTACGGATCCTTTGCTCTGAAACGAACACAGGACCAGTTGGACCCGGCAAGCGTTACGACTCTTTTGGTCCTGGCAATTGCTACCAGCATCGATGCCCTGGCGGTCGGCGTTACACTTTCGATCATCACTTCTTCTATCTTTACTGCCGTGATGATCATCGGGCTTATTACATTCGGGCTTTCTCTTATAGGCACCTGGTTAGGCCGCAGGATAGGCCACCTTTTCGAGAACAGGATCGAGATCGCCGGCGGGATCATCCTCATCGCCATCGGCCTGAAGATACTCGGCCAGCACCTGCTTGCGAACTGAATACAAGACTTCTTGGCCACCCAAAAAAATTGACTTTTTTAAACTGCTTCCAGAATAATTCAAACATTTATACCGCCGTGCGTTACAGTTTCTAAGTGTTTTAAGGATAAAGACTTGGCGAAAAAGCGGGATTGACAGGAACATATCTCAATCCATTTGTTGTGTAATTATCTAACATTTCGTTTGCATTGATCGGATATATAGGTAAAATCCTGGTATGTCATTAGGTCAGATACTCAGAAAAAGACGTGAAGAGCTTCGCTTTACTCTGGACGAAGTGGCGGCCAAGACCGGCTTTTCCAAGCCGTATCTTTCCACCATAGAAACCGGCAAGGTCAAAAACCCTCCCGGCGACAGGCTGCTGCGAAAGCTCGAGCAGGTGCTGAAGTTTGACGCGGGTCTGCTGCAGCATATCGCGCATGTCGAGCGCATGCCAACCGATGTCCGTGGGGACTTCGAGGCTGTCTGCGCCGAAAACCGGCGGTATCGGCAGATACTTCGGAACATCGTTGAGCACAAAACCTCTGATGCCCGGATCGATAAGATCCTCGACAGCGCCCGGATCGATATCGAACCTGATACGGCTCCTCAGCTTAAGCCCGGCCAGTTGGTCCCGGTTATCAACAAGGTCACCGCGGGCTATCCGGCGGATTTTGATGACCTGGGCTATCCCGTCGGTTACGCTGACGATTATGTCCGCTGCCCGGACCTGCACGACCCGAACGTTTTTGCCGTCCGAGTCGTAGGAGATTCGATGGTACCGAAGTTTAACGAAGGGGACATCGTGGTTTTTTCGCCAGCTGCCCAAGTGCGAAACGGGGATGATTGTTTTGTACGGTTTACCCAGCCGCACGAAACGACATTTAAACGCATATTTTTCGAAGGGTCCGAAAAGGTTCGTCTCCAGCCGAGAAACGAAAATTATCCTCCCGTGATCATCGAGGGCAAACGGATCAACGGGCTTTACCGGGCGGTGATAAAATATGAAAAGCTGTAAGTGATTTTCAAATGGGGCGAACTCAAAAAACCAAAGAACAGTTGCTTCAGGAAATAACCGAGCTGCGCGCACAACTTGCCAGGCTTGAAAACACTCAGGCCGCCTTTACAGGTGCGATGACCGATATCAC
>CBDUSK010000114.1:0-5693 GCA_965369915.1 uncultured Phycisphaerae bacterium | reverse complement strand
GCGGATTGTTTCTGCGAAACTTCTGCATTATTGCCTTTAGCATCAGGGCTCTTGACTTCTTCCGTACAATCCGAACCGCAGATTGCCAGGCTCGCAACTACACACATCAAAATTACCATTGTCTTTTTCATTTTCTTGCTCCTTTTTTAAATAGTTAACATATTAACTATTTTTGCAAAATTTTTAACCTCTTAAATTTTAAAATAACTACTCTGCGATGCGTTCGCGGATCTTTTCCAGTAAGTTTACAAGTCTTTTCTGCTCGGTTTTTCCAAGACAGGCCATTACCTTTTTCACTTTCCTCGCATACAACGGCTCGACTTTAGCTAAAAGCTTTTTCCCCTTGACCGTCATCTTGATGATATTATATCTCCGGTCGTCCGCCGCCGTCCGCTTGACAGATCCCGCCTTTTCCATCCGGTCGATAAGAGAAGTGATATTCGCCCGGTTCACTAACATCATCTCACTGATCCGTGCCTGGCTCAAACCTTCCTCCGCTTCGCTTTGATGCTTTAGGAGCATAAGAACGTTAAACTGCACGTCCGTCAGCCCGAACGGCCTTAAAAATTCCGTTACCTGCTTGCGAAGCCCGGTCGACGTATAGTAAATGTTCAAAAGCGCCTCATGTGACGGAATGGCCAACGGCTTTTTCAATCCTAATTCGTGTTCAAGCGGCATCTTTTACTCCTTCTGTTCATTGCTATATAGTTCATATATATACTATACACCACATAACTAACTTGTCAAATTTTTTTTCAAAAAAAATTAAAAAATTTCCAAAAACCCCGTTTACGCCCTTATATCGCCTATTTGGCCGGCCTCAAAAAGCATTTTCTCGACCAGCTCCATCGGCAAACCCATCACATTTGTAAATGACCCCTCGATCTTCGCCACGAATTCGTCCCCGCTTTCCTGGATGCCGTAGGCACCTGCCTTGCCCTGCCAGTTGCCGCTTTTGATGTGCCCCGCGATCTGCTCTTCGGTAAGCATCTTCGGATAAACCGTCGTCGTCTCGGCCTCGATAAACTCGATTTTGTCCTCGGCTCTTATTACTGCCACCGCCGTTATAACCTTATGAGGCCGACTGAATAGCATACGCGTTATCCGCTCGGCGTCGCCGGCATCTTCAGGTTTACCGATGCTCTTGCCGTCAAGATCAACGACGGTATCAGCACCCAAAACGAATTGCCGGGGATACTTGATCGAGATATCAGCCGCTTTTGCGACCGCAAGACGAAGCGAATGTTCCAGCGGACTTACTTCCTCAACGTCGAACATCGACTCGTCGATTGTCGATGCAATGACCTCGAAGGAAAAGCCTGCTTCTGTCAGCAGTTTTTTTCGCCTCGGTGATGCCGAGGCCAGGATAAAACTCGGGTGTTTAGATTTGCTCATAGCTATTTATTCAGGCGGACACGGTAAATTATCTTCCGGCAGAATGCCTGGTACTCTCGCTCGATCGCATCCATATCTTCCTCGATGTACATTGCGAACAGTTTTGTCGAAACGAACCGGTTAAAGTTCGTCGTGATGGGGATATTGCGGTCCGCGGCGATTCTCCTGAGCCTTGGGTCAATAGGCCAGTTCCCCCTTAATGCACCCAGCAGAAGATTGTGAAATTTTTTGAGTCGCTTGCCGTATCCTTCCTCGCGAAGGAAACGAACCAGAGCATAAGACTGAGCGTAAAAAGCACCGACCGCATCGTCGTTAGCCACGACCTGACCGGGATTAAGTGCAATAAGATTTTTCAATGGTATTGTCTTACCGCTCAATACAGCCTTTCGCAGAGACACGAGTCGGCCGCTTTGTTCCGGATGAAATGTAAAACTTCCCTTTTCGTATCTGCTCACTTCGAACATCATCGCGATGCCTTCATCCAGCCAGCTCGGCAGACGATACGCAAAGTGCTTGCTGTTGAACTGATGCCAACCTTCATGGGCCAGCACCGAAAAAGTCGTCCTCCTGCCGATGTTATACGCCACGCAGGCTCCGTTAAGATAGTAGGCCCCTTTTTTTATCTTCAGGTATAACGCCCACTGCCGACCGGTGAACTCCTTTGTGAATTGCTCCCACTGCTCTCTGTCGCCGAAAAGATAGACCTTGAACTTGGTTCTGGTCCGGATCAATTCCGGCAGCTGTTTCTGATATGCCCTGTGCGCCGATTCCATGTACGCCGGGACCTGACGAAGCATCAAAGGATCCAGCAGTGTCGTGTGAATAATATAATTATTTGTGGTTATGGTGATTCCCTGGCCGTATTTGTTGTCCCAGTTCTCAACTTTTTTCACCGCCGGCAGGTCCTTAAGATACTTTATCATACCCATAGGACTGTCCAGCGGCGTTGCTGAGTTCAGTCCAGGCTTAGAAACTTTCTGCTCCTGACACCCTCCCGACAGCAGCAATACCGCGGCGCCAAAAACCGCAAGGACTATAAAAGTCTTATTTGAGTTACTTCGGTATTTCAGCAAATTCCGCTCCGAAAACATCTGCAGTAAATAAATAAACCTCCGCTTCGCCTTTCTGCCAGGCGCCCGGATCAAGGCCCGCCTTCTGAACACAACAGTGCGTCAGGAACTGCTCGGCCGTCCAGCCCGTCTCAGTCGCCACCTGCGGTAAAAAGCAGCCGTTTCTGTAACCGCTCTTGATATAAATGCCGTCAACTCCCAGCCTCAGGCTGCCGGGATCGTCCGTCTTCTTCAGCGGCGAGAGCACCGATATCTCTACATCGAGAGATTCAAGCTCATCAGGCGTAATAGGCTCTGCAAGAAATCTCGGGTCCTTAGTCGAACTTGCAGCCGCCATTTCACCCACGAGCTTTATCAGCGGCTTCTCGGAGACGAACTGACCGATGCAGCCTCGCAGCATACCGCTGTTCTTTAACGTTACAAAGCAGCCGCAATGTTCGTTCAGAACCTCGTCTTCCGAACTTACCGAAGGCGGCGCCTGCTTTTTTACCGCCGCGGCTACGGCATCACGTGCGGCTTTTAAAAGCTCCTGTTCGTGTTCGGTATTCATGGTATGCGCCTTTCCACTAATTGCCGAATAATTTGATCACGGCAAAACCACCTATCAATAATATAACGAACGCCAGCGTAAGCCAGTTAAAATATTTCTCGATAAACGGCCGCATCTTCTCTCCTTTCCAACCGAAAAGGCCTGCGACCAGAAAAAATCTCGCCGAACGGCTAAGTGCAGAAGCTATAAGAAACCCCGCGAAGTTTATCTTTGCCACTCCCGCCGAGATCGTACACACCTTATAAGGAAGCGGCGTAAAACCGCAGGTAAATACGATCCTGAAGTCATATTTGTCGTACCAGTCCTCGAACTTTGCGAAGTTATCCACGGTAAAACCGATACCGCCTAAGTGCGCAAAGACCCAAGGCCCCACCTGCTGCCATAAGAACATACCGATACAGTAGCCGACAATACCGCCTAAGATAGATGCGATCGAACAAGATGCGGCAAATCGGAACCACTTCTTCGGTGCCCCTAATGTCAAAGGCCCAAGCAACACATCGGGCGGAACTGGAAAAAAACTCGATTCTGCAAAACTCAGACAAAAAAGAGCCGTCGCTCCGTGCCGGGTATGGGCAAAATGGATTACCCAGTTATAAAGATGACGGTGCCAGTGCCACCAGGGCAGCTTCTTTTCTGTATTTTCCATATCCATCCGTATTTAACTAATGCTCCGGCTTCAATTCTCGTTTGCCCGTGCCTATACAACTTTTCAACAATAATTTGCCCTGCTGACGCTGATCTAATGCCCTTGTAAGGGCTTGTATTCCGGATAATACGGCATATAATATAAAATGTCAAGATATCACTTATTTAAGGAGCAAAAAATGAAGACCAAGAAATGTTTGCTTCTCTTAATTATTATTACACTTGCAGGATGTGATAGGGAAGAATCCATGAATGGTAATAAAAATAACCAAATCATTCAACAGGCTATCGAAGAGTTTGATAAAGTAAATGGTTTGGACAGCCACAAAGAGTATGTTATTTCTTTAAAGGAAGATCCGGATGAATGGACGGTGTTTTTTGACAAAGAGCTTTTACCTGGAGATCATGCACTTGTATGGATCAACAAACATACAAAAAAGGCGGAATATATGCCAGGTGAATAATTACAAAATACTAAAAGGATGACCAACTGAATTAAACGAAGAAACAGGAGCAGGCCAAGGTTGTAGTCAATGAAACTGATAAAGATTAAAGATATAATCATAATATTTATCTTATTTGTTATTGTGCCTACATATTTGGGGCTGGTTTATGGAGGAGCTGCTAGATTAGGATCAATAATACTTTGTTTGTTTATGGTTGGAATACCTTTGTTTGTTATGTACTTGGGCCTGAGAAGCAAGAACTTGTTATTAGGTATTAATCTTATAATTTCTGTTTCATTAATAATAATATTAGGTCTGGCCGAATACTATAAAAACGGATTTACTCAGATCGTATCCATGTTCTTGTTCTTACTGTTTTTTGCTTTAGCAGTAACGAATTTAATTAGTATTTTTGTTCGTTGTTGGGACTACGGAGCAAGTTCTCTTGTACCGATTGGAATTACAATAGCGACTGTTCCGCTTATAGTTGCCTCTCTAAGTATTGGCCGACATGTAAATTTGTATATTTTCAATAAGCGGCTTCCTCAGTTTGAAAATGCTGTCAAATTGATGGAAAGCAGAGTAACAGATGAGCGAATTAGATTAAGAGGAGATGAAATTCCAAAGGAATATCGCCATCTTGCAAAGTATATAACTGGTGAAAAGCTCGAAAATGGAAGTCTAGCCGTAACGTTCCTATGGGGCGGTGGATTTCCTCTAAAGCACATAGCATATGCTTATATCTCTAATGGCAGGTTACCTGAAAAGGGTAGTGAGTTTCGAAAAAACTGGTATCGTTGCACAAGAATAAATGACAATTGGTTTAGGGTTTCTGATTAAATATTTTCTTGAAAAAAACGAAATTTATGGTATAATACGTAACTGAAAATGGGAACTTGGTTTTGATTACGGAAATGGAGAAAAATTCATCGAGCTGCGAGCCACGAGCGACGATTATATTAGGAGCGGGAAAATGATAACAAACCAATTACACAAATACAAGATTTATTTATACTTCTTCTTTAGAATATTAATTAATCTCTGTGTCTCTCTGTGTCCTCTGTGGCTAAAAAATCTGTTAAATCCGTGTAATCCATGGTTAAAATTAGTGTCCATTCGTGAAAATTCGTGGTTCAACCAAATTATGAAAACAAAGCCAAAACAAAGCCAATTCAAAGCCAAACAAAGCCAATTTTTTGGAGGTTTTTGGAGGAAAAACTTTAATTTTAGCCTAAAAATCGATGATACCAAATTAAACTTTTTATGCAAAACAAAGCCAATTTACTTTTTAAAAACATAATATTTTGTACTTAATTTTATTTGCAGTTTAAGCGAACATGGAACAGATAACAAAAATTGACGATGGACTTCTGATAAGGGCTCCTGCCAAGATCAACCTGTCTCTGCTCGTCGCCGGCAAACGCCCCGACGGCTATCACGAACTCGAAACCATCATGGCCAGGATCGATCTGTATGACGAACTGCTCTTTGAACCGGCAAGGACCCCCGGCATCGAACTTATCTGCAAGGGCCGATACGAACTGGCCGCCGGAAAAGACAATCTCGTATACCAGGCCTGTGAAA
>CBDUSK010000113.1:0-5717 GCA_965369915.1 uncultured Phycisphaerae bacterium | reverse complement strand
CTTCATGATAAGAGCCACCCAGGCCCATGCCAACTCGAAGTCACTTAGCGCTCCGAAGATCATGGTTCTGAACGGTGAAAGCGGTACGATCCAGGTAATAAAAGAAAGAGCTTATGTAGCGAATATCTCGCTGACCAGCGATACAAGCACAAGTATAGCAGGTACGGACTTTGCCGTGACTTACTTTGAACAGGAGATCGATTATCTACTCACGGGTATCGTATTGAACGTTACCCCGACCATCACTTCAGACAAGAAGTACGTTATCCTCAGGATCACAACGGCTCTTACAAAAGAACTCCCAAGTAACATAAGAAAAGATGTATTTACCGAGGTAATAGGAGGAGGATCCCCCGATCAGACGATCGGATGGGAACAGCCCGTTACCGAATACACGGCTATTCAGACAAGATCCATTGTTCCCGACAGAGGTACAGTTTTACTGGGTGGTCTGACCCTGACCGCAGAAAAAGAGATCGAAGCGGGAGTCCCGATCCTGAGCAAAATTCCGCTGCTGGGAAGGCTCTTCTCCAACCGCAGCGAGGTCAAGGACAAACAGGTGCTCCTGGTGCTTGTAAAGCCTACTATCATCCTGAGGGAAGAGGCAGAAGAAGCGGCGATTGCGGCGATGAATTAACGCAACGGTTTTATTAATACAAAAAAATAAAAGGATCCATACGGCAAATTAATGCGGCCCGGATTCTTTTTTTATGCTGCTTTTGTTATTACGGTTTAAACATTTTTTATTTTTTGATAACCGTAATGCGCGATCAGATGGTCGAGTATCACCATAGCGGTGTAATTTTCAGCGACGGGCCAGATACGTGCGACGATCGTCGGGTCGCGTCTTGTAATAGCAGCCATGTCCTTGTTTTCGAGGGTGTACTTATCTATCGTATGCTGTGGTTTATCAATGGTAGGTGTAGGTTTCACGGCAAGCTTTACCACGATTGATTGACCGGTAGTAAGCCCTCCTGTGATCCCGCCGGCGTTATTTGAATCGAAGATAACCTTGCCGGCTTGTGAGTGCATCTGGTCGTTCGATTTGCTTCCGGTCATGTCCTTGACGGCAAAACCGGCTCCTATTTCAATGCCCTTGACTGCTCCGATCCCTAACATGCGTCCAAGTTCAGCGTCCATTTTATAAAAGACAGGTTCTCCCAGTCCTGCCGGTACGCCGGTTACGACCACTTCGACGACCCCGCCGGACGAATCACCCGTGCCTGAGATACGGTTACAGGCTTCGACCATGGCATCGGCTGTTTCAAGATCGGGACAGTTTATAACCGGGTGCACACCATATTTTTCGCGAATTTTTTCCGGCTGGATCTTCGGGGCCTTGGCCCGGATATCGTCGATTTCCTGTTCGATCTCAGCTAATACCCCGGCTTTTTCCAGGAACCGCATGTCAGGATTTATACGGTTCTTGACATATATCTGCTGGTAGAACGGATCAAGGTCTCGCCGCATCTGTTTGTAATCGGCGGTGTACTTTCGGATCTTCTCGGTATCTATATCCGGGCATCGTACACCGGCGGCCTCTTTGACATATGAGAATACCTCGATCCCAAATTTTTTAAGGACCTTCTTTGCGACATATCCTGCGGCAACGATGGTACATGTATAACGGCCGCTGAAGAGACCTGCACCTATGGCGTCATCATCTGGGCCGTATTTCATAAACGATGCGTATGAAGCGTGCCCCGGCCTTGGTGTGCGGTTTGTGTCCTGGTACTGCTTGATATGTATGAAGTGCCGGTCGAGATTCGGTATCAGGATCGTCAGCGGTGTGCCGTTAGTATGATTTTTATTTCCGGCGTTTTCTATAGTGTCCGCGGCGTTGAGTCCGGAGTAGATCACGGGCAGGTCCGGCTCCTTGCGGGGGCTGGACAACTCGTCTGCGCCGGGCTTTCTTAAAAGCAGATCACCGTATATCTCCTGCTCGGTTAAAAGCATTCCCGGCGGATGTCCCTGTATCACAGCGGTTAATCCGTCCTGATAAGAACCACCGGCGATTGTTACCTGAAAATTACGACCTAAATGGCAACCTATCATATTTATTATTCTCCTTGAAAGTAAAATTTAACGGGGTCAATCCTCTGCGCCATAACTACGAAGCAGATCGATAACAGTTTGCTGGGTTTCAATAGTATTACCCTTTGACAGATTCTTAAGTCCACTTAGAGCGACATTTAAGACGCTGTTTCTCTCCTCGTTCCGGGCATTAATATCGGCGTGGTTTTCGATCAGAAGCTTAACGATCTCGAACTTTCCTCTTTTTGCTGCGATATGCAATGGCGCATATCCTTTCTTGTCTTTTGCATCGACATTAGCCTCGTTTTCGATCAGCATGCGGGCAATTTCGAGAGAGCCATCACTTGCTGCGCGGTGCAGCAGAGTCGCACCGGATCCCGGGCGGGCATTAACGTTTGCACCGCTTTTTATGCTAATTTTAACCCATTCGGCATCGCCTTCCATAACAGCCTTGCGTAACATGTCTTTGTTGGCGCCTTTTGCCATCCCGGCGTGCATTCCTTCCAGGTCATCATTGACAAAACCTTTGATCATGGCCCCTCCGCCGCTTTGATTTTCTCTGTCTCCTGCCTCGATCGCAGCATCAAAGGACTTGTTGACTCCCATGATACAAAGTATGACCACGCCGATGACAATGAGAATTACCACCACCAGTGAATACCCGGATCGAACCGGCACCTGAGACTTGCTCGAACCCTTTTTCCCTTTAGTGTCCTGTGTGTTCAATGTTTTCCTCTCAATTTAATGCAGTCCTTAATCGACGATTTCCATTTTTGCGCCGATGCTTTTCATTAGGTCCACATATTCAGGGAAGGTCACATCGACAGCTTCGGCGGTGTCGATAGTCGTCGTTCCGTTAACGGCCATTCCCAGCAGGCTAAGTGCCATGACAATTCTGTGGTCATCTCGACCATCGAAGTATCCGGCTTTTGGCCTGGACGGATGTATTATAAGCCCATCGGGTAATTCTTCAACATTTACAGAAGCTTTTTTTAATTCTTCAGCCATGCACTTTATTCGGTCGGTCTCTTTATTCCTTGCCTGTGGGACATTTACCAGCCGAGTAGTGCCCTGAGCGAATGCTGCGGCAACAGCCATGGCCGGCAGTGCGTCCGGTGTTCTGTTCATGTCGATCTCGATCCCGTTAAGCTTTGCTGAATTGATATGTACACCTTTGGTGTTGACTTCGATGTTAGCTCCCATCCTGCGGAGGTAGTCGGCAACTGCTTTGTCCGGCTGGCTGTCTGAAAAGTCAAGCCCCGTCAGGGTGATATCACAGTTAAGTATCGCCCCGGCACAAAAAAAGAATGTCGCACTGGAAAAATCCGCAGGTATTGTCATGTCAAACGCTTTGTATTTTTGCCGGCCTGGGATATTGAAGCTTTGCATCCGGTCATGTTCATACCTGATCGACTGTCTGTCCAGCCAATCCAGAGTTATTTGTACGTAGTCGGGCTCGTTGAGCAGGGTTACATCAATAACCGTATCATGCTCGGCTAAAGGAACTGCCAGGAGCAGGCTCGATAAGTACTGGCTGGTAGTACACTTAATGGAAGTTTTTCCTCCGGTGAGTTTGCCGGAAACAGCCACAGGAGGCTTTTGGTCGCCTCTAAGAGCGGTTGCTTTTGCCCCGAGGTCAGTGATCGAATCCAGCAGGGGTCCTACGGGACGAGACTGGATCTGACTATCGCCGGTCAACTGTATAGAGGCCCTGCCACAGGAAAGGGCGGCAGAGGCTATCGCTAATCGCAGAGTCGTCCCGGAGTTGCCGACATCGATAATCTGGTCAGGAACATCGATTTTGCCGCCGGTTCCGGTTACTTTCCATACCTTCGGATCAGAAGCGTCAATTTCGGCGCCTAATGCCCGGTAGCAGTTGACGGCGCTAAGTGTATCGCTTGAGATAAGCGGATTTCGAATGAAACTTTCTCCCTCGGCGAGTGAGGCAATGACGATGGCGCGGATAGTATGCGATTTTGAACCGGGAATCGGGATATTTCCTTTCAGATTCGACTTTTTTACTACCAATTCCATAATCAGACGCAACCTTTAAATATAATGGGCGGGCAAATTTCTGCGTAATCAGCTGACAGGCCTTTCTTTTACCAGAAATGCCGTTATATAAGAAGTTTTTTTTGGTTGAGAGCAAAAAAACGGCATAAAATTCAAAACAATAGAGCCGCTTATACAGTATTGATATTATCGGTATTATAGGACGGCGGTGTGAGGGTGTGTCTATAATTCATTGAACACCCCTTAAACATACTATAATGCCCTTAGAGCCTCATTTATGTGTTTTATTGTGGTGCAAGATAAGTGTTATATTATGCTAAACTTACCTCAGATGTTATCCGATAAAAAGACGATGAATTTAATTTTCAGGGGCATAATGCGCATCAAGTCCCTGTTTTTTACATGTTTTCTAATTTTAGGACCTAATTGATGTATAAATCAAACAAGCTTTTACGGGAGGGTGCCATGCACCGCATAGTATTCGTAAGTTTATTAGTCTTGCTTTCGTTAACCGGTTTATCTTCTGCGGCGGTGATCTCTGTATCACCTAACGGGCCTATCTCAGATATTCAGGTTGCTATCAACCAGGCAAATAACACCGACTGGATCATCGTAGCACCCGGTACATACAATGTATCTCAGTCGATTGCGGCAGGTAACCTTGCATATACTCTTCCGCTCCTGGATGCTGGTGGTAATCCGTGGACAAATCTTGTGATAAGCAGCAATATCAATCCGAGTAATCCGAATCAGGGCACCATTGACAACACGATAATCGATTGCGGTGCTAATGGAAAGAATTCATACCGTGCATTTCATTTCGATAACGGTGAAGGTGCCGGTATTGTTGTCCGTGGCTTTACAATCATTAACGGTTTTATAGCCGGTGACGGTCAAGCAGGTCCAACTGGAGTTGGGCAGGATGGAAATATTTTTCTTCCGGCGGATTCCGGGCCGAGGACTAACCCGGGCATTGTGGACTCCAATGATTGTGACTTCTGGTTTATTTATGCCAATTGGGGTGAGAGTGCCCAGGGTGACGGTTATGGCGGAGCGATATTGTGTGGGGACTACCAGCCGGGCAGTATCAACGGTACGGTGAACCCGGTTCCAGGTCCTGCCACAAATCCTGCCTCACCTACGATCGAACTCTGCGTGTTCAGAAACAATGTTGCCAGCGGTGCTCGCGGCGGTGATGGTGCGAACGGATATTATTTTCCTCAATTTCCCGGGGACGATACGAATGCAGAGTGGGAAAATTCCAATCTTGTCCCTCCTCCCGATTGTGAGTTTGATGACGGTCAATGGGGCGGGGCCGGCGGTCATGGTGACGGCTGGGGTTTTGGCGGAGCGATAGCCTGTCTTGCCGGAAGTAATCCAACGATACGGAATTGTAAATTTGAGTCCAATACGGCCCAGGGAGGTTTTGGCGGTGATGGGGGCAGAGGCGGAGATGCGACTGGCGGTGGTGACAACGGCGAGCAAGGCAGGGGCGGAAATCCCGGCGATAGCGGAGCTATCGAAGATCCATTGGTGACATTCAATCTGCTTTCCGGTTATGGATTACCAGGTACGGCCGATGCCGGTAGTGACGGTTTTGGCGGAGCGATATATACCGATGCGGCAAGTAATCCATCGATAACCAATTGTACATTTGAGAATAATGTTGC
>CBDUSK010000112.1:0-5743 GCA_965369915.1 uncultured Phycisphaerae bacterium | reverse complement strand
CATCTTTCTGTTATAATCTTTTGTTCGTAAACATTCAGGAGCCGTATAAAGTATTATCGAGATGGAACATTGTCATTACCTACAGTAGCTATAATAGGCCGGCCGAACGTCGGCAAAAGCAGTCTGCTCAACGCCCTGGCCGGTGAGATGATAAGTATCGTCGAGCCCACCGCGGGCGTTACCCGCGACCGGGTAACCGCGCTCGTGGAGCGCGACGACCGATATTTCGAGCTGGTCGATACCGGCGGCTACGGAATTGTCGATACAGTGGAATTGACCGAGCATATCGAAAACCAGATTTACCAGGCCATAGCAACCGCCGTTCTGATCCTTTTTGTCGTTGACATCCGCCAAGGCCTTATGCCGCTCGATACGAAGATCGCCCAGCTTTTACGCAAGACCGACCTGAAGGTTATCCTTGTCGCCAACAAAGCCGACACCGCCGGAATGTTCGGCGGCGCCGGGGAGTTTCAGAGGCTCGGATTCGGAGAAGCCTTTTGTGTCTCGGCAACGAACAATTTAAACCAGACCGCACTGATGGAAATGGTCGTCGAGGCGCTCGACCATCTGCCGAAAGAATCTCCCGGCAAAGAAATTATGAAGATCGCCATCGTCGGAAAACGCAATGCCGGCAAAAGCACGCTTACCAATGCCATCGTTGGCGAAGACCGGGTCATCGTCAGCGAGGTCCCCGGCACGACCCGCGACGCCGTCGACGTACGTTTTGAAAGGGATGGTAAACAGTACGTGGTTATCGACACCGCTGGTGTCCGCAAAAAAAATAAAATGTCGAGCGATATCGAATTTTACAGCTATACCCGTGTGACCCGAAGTATCAATCGCTCGGACGTGGTGTTGTTCCTGATAGACTCGACCCTGAAGATCTCCCAGGTCGACAAAAAACTCGCCCGCTTTATAAACGATGAATTCAAGGCCTGCGTGCTGGTGATCAATAAATGGGACCTTGCCAAAGATGTCGCTTCGACCGACGATTACGCCGAATATCTTACCGAGGTCCTTCCGGGCTTAAGATACGCTCCCATCGCCTTTACCACCGCCACCGACGGCAAAAACATTCAAAGCGTTCTGGACCTTGCCGGCGAACTTTTCAAACAGGGCTCCAGGAAGATCTCCACCGCCCGGCTGAACAAGGCTATCGAAGTCATTGCCGAGCATAAGGCCGGAGGCTCCCGGAAAAAGGGCGGCTTTCCCAAGATCTATTACGCAACACAGGTGGCCACTCTGCCGATCTCGCTGCTGCTGTTCGTCAACCGGCCGGAACTGTTCGACGACCATTTTATTCGCTTCGCAACGAACAAGCTGCGCGAACGGCTGGACATCGAGGAAGTGCCGATCCGATTGTTACTGCGCAAACACAGGTAGCCCGGGTACGTTTAACAAAATAGAAGTGGAGGTAAAAATGCAAACGTTATTTCTCGTGGTCGGATGCGGAGTTGGTTTTATTATTGCGTACAACACTTACGGGCGGTTCCTGGCAAGGAAGATATTCAAACTCGACCCAAACGCTTTGGTCCCAAGCAGGGAATTTAACGACGGCGTCGATTATGTCCCCACCCGCAAAGGAATTATCTTCGGCCATCATTTTACCTCTATCGCAGGCACCGGCCCCATTGTAGGGCCCGCGATCGGTATCATCTGGGGCTGGGTCCCCGCCATTTTATGGGTGTTTTTGGGCAGCATCTTTATGGGCGCTGTCCACGACTTCGGGGCGCTTATCATCTCCATGCGGAACGAGGGAAAGAGCATCTCCGAAATAGCCGCAAAATACATCAACCCAAGGGTAAGGTTCATATTCTTCGTTATCGTTTTCCTGGCCCTGCTTCTCGTCATCGCCGTGTTCGGAATGGTCATCGCTATCGTATTCGCCCGCTTTCCCAGCTCGATCGTGCCCGTCTGGTTCCAGATACCCATCGCCGTCGGCCTGGGCTATGTTGTCTATAAACGCAACGGCAACGTCCTTGTTTCCACGGTTGTATCAGTAGCGGGAATGTACGCCTTTATCGCTCTCGGCGCTTACCTCGAAAAGGTCCACCCGGGCATTACCACGATCACCAGGATCGGCCCGATCCCGGCAACCGGTGTTTGGACCATCATCCTGCTGATATACGCCTGGGTCGCTTCTACGCTTCCGGTAACGACTTTACTTCAGCCCAGGGATTATATCAACGCCTGGCAGTTGTTTATCATGATGGCTCTTTTGGTAGCGGGCGTGGCGGCATCGTCGCTGTCGGGAAAACTCGAAATGGCAGCGCCCGCAGTAAACACCGCCGGCGGAGATATTCCTTCCATGTGGCCTTTAATGTTCGTTACCATTGCCTGCGGCGCTATCAGCGGCTTCCATTCACTCGTAGCAAGCGGAACCTCTACGAAACAGGTCTCTAACGAGCGGGACTCCCTCTTCGTCGGCTACGGCTCGATGCTCCTGGAAGGCTTTTTAGCCGTGCTGATCATTACCTGTGTCGGCGCCGGAATTGGTATGGCTTACAAAACCGCTTCCGGGGAAACGCTTTTCGGAACACTCGCCTGGCAGGAGCATTACGCCTCCTTTTCCGGGGCCTTCGGAATGGGCGCAAAGCTCAACGCCGTCGTCATCGGCGCCGCGAATATGATGGGCTCAATAGGCGTCCCGAAGGCGGTAGGCATTACGCTTATGGGCGTCTTTATCGCTTCGTTTGCCGGAACGACCCTCGATACATCCGTCCGGATCCAGCGGTACGTGATAAGTGAACTGGCAACCGACCTTCACCTTGGGCTGCTTGCCAATAAGTGGGCCGCTACCACCTTCGCCGTCGTTACCGCAGCGGCGCTGGCCTTTATTACCGGCGCCGATGGCAAAGGCGCGATGAAACTGTGGCCATTGTTCGGCGCCGCGAATCAGCTTCTTGCCGCGCTGGCTCTTCTGGTGGTTACGATATATCTGAAACGAAAAGGCGGGGCCAAGTTCATCTTCACCGCCATACCATGTCTTATTATGCTGACCATCACCTGCTGGGCGATGATCGAGAACGAAAGATCGTTTTTCCAAAAAAAGGACTGGCTGCTGGTTATCATCGGCGGCGGGGTTTTCTTGCTGGCAGTGTGGATGACCATAGAAACACTGATAGTTTTCTTTAAGACCGCTAAGGCTGTACCGGCTGCGCCGCCAGAGGCCTCAGACGAAACCTCGCTTCCCGCAGAGATTCGTTGAGCCTGATCTGCTGGGTCTGCACGTATTCCAGCGGAAAGTTGTAGATCAACTGTCTTGATATTTCCCCCTCGATGTTTTCATCGCCGTCCCGGGCCTCGACCAGGACCTGATAAGATGTCCTTTTGTCATAAGCCGACCATGCCTCGTCCGATGCCTTGATCTTCGTCGCACTGGTCAGGTCGTTTTCATTGAGCAGTTCGATGTCGAATTTGCCCTGGAGATTCTTGCTGAGCAAAAACCCGATCGTCGGCTGCAGGATACGGTCCTGCAAAAGCTCTGCAGCGGAGGGCAGCTTTATCTCCACGCGGATATCGGCGTATTTGCGCTTTCCCGGAACCAGTTCCACATAAGGTTTTTCTATGATGGCCTCTTTTCTGGCCTGCTCTATCTGCAAAGGCGCCAGGGTTACTTTTGCCTTGGACTGTTCGGGACCCCCGTCCCGGCGAACAAACATTTGCACCCTGGCCGGCTCGATCATCGAATGGGCAAGAACCGATCCGTTCTCGTCAAGGCACTGTACAGGCAACTCCCGCTCTTCGAGCTCTTCGACTGTTACTTCTACGGTTTCTATATCGCATGACTCTACGGTAAGTCCAAACCGTTTGAGCCGGGTGTCGTTCTTTAAAAATTGCAGAACATCAAGAGTGTACGGACCCGCTTCGGCCGGACCCTGCATCTCGGCGTTGTAAAAAAAGTCCAGCCTTTCTTTGTCCTGGTCATTGTCATCAGCCCATAATCTTCTCCTGAACTCGTCGACCTTCGATGCCGAGCCCTTTATGCTGAGCTTCAGACGGATCGGGACTTCTCTGTCGAAGCTGACAAGAATACCCTGACTCGTCGCCGGAGATATGTTCAGGGTCCCGGATTCTTCGACCGCCTGCTCAAGCGCAAGATAGGCCCCTGTCCATATCAATAGCGTCAAAAACGCTGTTGCCGCTAACTTTTTTATTTTGCCAAGCATTATCTTCCTCTTACGTATTTACGTAGCGGTCGTTTTGCCGGAAGTTTTCGTTTCCTGGCTCCCCCCAAGGCGCTCTACCAGAGGAGTGGTTTCAACCACCGCCGTGGTAAGATGCCTTCTTAGCTGACTCTCCGAGACGTTCCTTATTAAGTTGCCGTCCATGGCAAGTGAAACTATGCCCGTTTCTTCGCTAACCACGATGACCATCGCGTCAGAACTGTTCGTCACCCCTATCGCCGCCCGATGCCTTGAGCCTAACTGTTTGCCTTTTAAGGAGCCGCTTTCCGCCAGGGGAAGCTGTACCCTGGCAGCTACGACCCTGTCGCCCTGGATGATGGCCGCCATATCATGCAAAGGCGTGCCCGGATAGAAAATCGTCTTAAGAAGCTCGGCGGTTACTTTTGCGTCCACGCGAACCCCCGTCTCGACAAACTCGCCGAGCCCGACCTGCTGCTCTACCACGATAATGGCTCCTGTGCGGACCGCCGCTAACTGAGTAACGGCGTTAATTATCTCTTCGACGCTTCGAGACAACTGCTGAGGAGAACTGGACAGAAGTCTCGCCTGGCCGATCCTGATCAGGGCCCTTCTTATCTCGGGCTGAAAGGCCACGATCGCGATTATCGAGATCGCGATTAAAAAACCCGTATACAAATAGGCTACCCTGGCAAGATCGAACTGCTTGACTACAAGATAGAGGATCGCGGTACCGACCACAATGATAGAGATGACCCCCCGGAACAATCTTTCCCCGCGCGTGCCTTCGAGAAAACCCAGGACTATATAAACCATAACGCCAATGAGCAGAAGTTCGAAAAGGATTATCAGTCCTTCACGAAGCCCTATCTGATATATATAATCAAAGACGGCTTCCAAAAATCAAAACTCCCATCAGATTCGATATTATTTCACAGATGATCAAATTATGCGACCGTACCTTGGCAACAGGGACCTTTCTGCCCGCCCAGCAGGGACTATCTGATCACTTTATCACTAAGCTTGCTGGGCCTATCCAAAAGAATCACCGCGTCTATGTCGTCCTGCATCTGCCGCCTGCTTGTGGTGATCACGCGCATATGTCTCTGGTGTATCTCGCTCGTAGTCTCTCCCGCGCTCTTGAAGCAACCCGGAAGGCACAAGGCTGTTGCGCATAAAATACAAAAACAAAACATCACCCTGAAACACTTAAAAAAGTTGGTTTTCTTCATTTTTTACCTCAAAGAAATTACAAAAAGCTTTTCCGAACTAAGAGTATATAGTCCTTCCCTGGCCTTTTTGTTCTCTTAAATAGTTTCGGCAATCCTGTATTCTACGCTTTAATCCTGCCATTGTCAAGACAGAAAACCCCAAAGCCAGCCTTAAGGGCAAAACTAATACATAAATACCTCTATTGACAGCATCGCCGGGGGTCCTATAATTATAACGTACTATACCTGTTAGTAGCCCCCTTCAGCGGCAAAGGGACCGGAAACCGTGAAACTCAGCAGAATCAGCAGAATCAGCAGAATCGTACAGATACTGACGACTCTCCAATCGGGTCACAGTTATTCTGTGGACGGCTTGACAAAAATCCT
>CBDUSK010000111.1:0-5747 GCA_965369915.1 uncultured Phycisphaerae bacterium | reverse complement strand
GTCCGCAAAGAACGAGCCGTTCTTGTAGGGGCGGTTCTCAGGGGCAGGGGGCAGACAAACCACGATGATGATCTTGTCGAGCTGACGGCCCTGGCACGAAGTGCAGGCGCACTTGTCGTGGACCGTTTTCAGCAGAAGATCCGGAAGATCCATCCCGCCACTTATATCGGCAGGGGCAAAGCTCAGATGCTCTGGGACAGGGTCGAAGAGTTCAATGCCGATGTCGTGATATTCGACAATGACCTTTCGCCAGGCCAGATACGAGAACTCGAAAAGATAATAGAAGTTAAAGTGCTCGACCGCAGTGAACTCATACTGGATATTTTTGCCACCGGCGCCAAAACCAAACAGGCAAAGCTCCAGGTCGAACTTGCCCAGCTTCAGTATACCTATCCCAGACTTACCCGGATGTGGTCACACCTTGATACTGTTGCAGGAGCCGGCGGAGCCGGTTCCGTCGGTGCTGTCGGCGGTATCGGCACAAGGGGAACCGGTGAAAAGCAGCTTGAGATCGACCGCCGACTCGTCAATAAGCGCATCACCGAACTGAAACGCGACCTTAAGGAGATAGACAAGCGAAGACTCCGCGAGATAGACGGCCGCGGCGGGAGCTTTAAAATTTGTCTTGTCGGCTATACCAATGCCGGCAAAAGCACGCTCATGAACACTCTGACCGATGCCGGCGTGATGGTCGAAGACAGGCTCTTTGCCACACTCGATACTCGGACAAAAAAATGGGCCATGGAGCGCGGGATCGAGGCCCTGTTAAGCGATACCGTCGGCTTTATAAAACATTTGCCCCATCAATTGGTCGCTTCGTTCAAGGCCACCCTCGAAGAAACCGTAAACGCCGACCTGCTCCTGCATGTTGTAGATATCTCCGGCAACGAGGTCTTTGAGCAGATCGAAAGCGTCGAAACTGTCCTCGAAGAGATCGGCTGCGGCGATAAGGAAAAGCTTGTCCTCTTAAATAAAGCCGACATCGTCGCAAAGGCCGGCCTCCTGGAATCGCTCGAAACTGTCTATCCCGATGCGGTTTGCATCTCGGCAAAAACCGGAATGAACCTTGATAAGCTCGCACAGGCCGTCCTCGAAAAATATAAAAAAGGCGATGTTCTTGTTCGCCTGACCTGTCATCCCGGAAATGGAAAAGTCCAAAGCTACCTTCAGGCCAACGCCAGGATTCTCAAACGCGAATTCACTGATGATACCGTCCTCATCGAGGCAAGACTCGGCAAAACCCAGCTCCCCGCTCTGAAACGGCTTTTGCCCCGTCAACTTCAGGTCCTCGAAACTTAAAACATCTTAATACCTTCATTGACAAATCTCCGGTTACTGTATAATCTGTCTAAGTATTCAAAACAGGTTACAGGAAATTATTATGCTTGCAGTGGTATTGCTTGGTTTAGTCGAAGTTGCCGTCATTGTCGTCATGACGATAATCGTGGTATTTGTGATTATGCGCCGAAGAAGGAAATAGTTTCTTTTCACAGGATCGATATGCAGTTAACCTCTCTCTGCAATCCGATATGTCACCTTGCCGAATGCCCTATATGGAACGATTCCGAGCAGATGCTCTACTGGACCGACATCCTTGAAAATCGCATCTGGCGGTACGACCCGGAAACCGGCCGATCCCGCATCGAATGGGAAGGGGATTTTCAGGTCGGCGGTTTTGCCTTTACCAGGGAAAACGACATCGTCCTCTGCACGGACAAAGGTGTGTATCTTCTTTCCAGAGGTCTCGAAAACCAGCAGGGCGAATTAAAGCTTTTGTTCGATATTCCCATGGGTGACAACGAACGCTTCAACGATATCACCACCGACCCCGCTGGAAGGATCTTTGCCGGCACTTTAAGGACCGACCGCAAAGAAGGCATCCTCTACCGCCTGGAAAAGAACACTGCCCCTGCAATTGTTTTAGAAGGGATCTCCACCTCCAACGGCATGACCTTTTCTATGGATGAACAATATTTTTACCATACCGATTCTTCTCCCATGACCATTACAAAGTTTCAATACGACCCCGACTCAGGCGAAATTCACAACCCGCAGCTTTTCTACCAGGGCACAGAAAACAACGGCCATCCCGACGGTATTACCATCGACACCGAGGACCATATCTGGGTCGCCTGCTGGGGTGCCTCGAAAGTCATCAGGCTCGACGCGAACGGAAATATAGTTCACGAAATACCCACCCCTGCACTAAAGACCTCCAGTGTTGTCTTTGCCGGCGAGAATATGAACGAACTTTACATCACCACCGCCTGCGAAGGAGGCAAAGACCTTGAAAAAGGCCTGGATGAGAACGGAAATTTCCTCGGCGGACTTATCTATCATACGACTCCGGACGTAAGCGGCAGAAAAGAATTCCCCGCCGATTTTTAAAATACCCCTTAAAACTATTGCAATTGCCCGGACTGACTGTTTTAATATCTCCATGTTCAGCAATATCACGATAATCGGCGACGGCGGGATGGGCAGCGTCTGTGCGATGTTGCTCTGTCAAAAGGGCCTGGGCGTTACAATGTGGGGCTATGACGCCGGCCAGCTTGCCGAAATTGAAAAGCACGGGGAAAATATCAAATTCCTCCCCGGCTATAAACTCCCGCCCGTGCTTGTCTTTGAGCCGGATGACGCCAAGGCCATGCTCGGGGCATCGCTATTGGTCTCCGCCGTACCGTGCCAGTTCACCCGTGGCGTATGGCAAAGACTTCAGGAACACGTTCCCCGCGATATTCCAATTGTCAGCGTCACCAAGGGCCTCGAGAACAAAACGCTGCTTCGGCCTGCCGAAATACTCGCCGATGTCCTCGGCGCCGGTCACGAATTTGCCGCACTGTCCGGGCCGACGATCGCCGATGAGCTTGCTGCCGGCAAACCCGCCACCGCCTGTGTCGCCAGTTCCGATGAGCAATTGACAAAGGATATCCAGCAGACCTTCAACTCGTCCCATTTCCGTGTATATACCAATGATGACATCGTCGGCGTCGAACTGTCCGGTGCCGTCAAGAACGTTATCGCCATTGCCGCAGGGATCATCGACGGCATAGGAGCAGGCGACAACGCAAAGGCAGCCCTGGTCAGTCGTGGTCTTGCCGAGATAAAGCGTCTCGGACTTGCCATGGGAGCAAAGGAAAACACCTTCTTCGGACTTTCCGGCCTGGGCGACCTGATAACCACCTGCATCTCACCTCACGGCCGAAATCGCTCCTTCGGCGAAAGAATAGGAAAAGGAATGTCCGCCGAAGATGCACTTGCCGCCACCGAAAGTGTTGTCGAGGGCGCCGCCACCTGCGAATCCGTCCTTGCCCTTGCCGATCGACTCGATATCGAAATGCCGATCACCCAGGCCGTACATTCGATAATTGCAGAAGGCAAAACCGTCCAGGACGCCATCAACGACCTCATGAGCAGAGAACTAAAAGCCGAATAGATATTTTGTACGAACTATTCGCTGAGTTTGACCGCGGTGCCGTAAGCTAAAAGTTCAGCGGCGCTTCCTACCACAGACGTTGTCATATAACGGACATTGATCACGGCGTCGGCTCCCAATTTTGCCGCTTCGGCTGTCATCCTGTTGGTAGCTGTTGCCCGGGCCTTTCCCATCATCTCTGTATATTCGGTCAGTTCACCGCCGAGGATGAGTCTGACGATCGCGGACAGGTCCTTACCGAGCCAGATGGCAAAAACGGTGTGCCCCTGGACGAGACCGAGGATATCCGTGATTTGCCTGCTGGGTATTTCTGTGGAATTCAATAGCAAAATTCTGCTGTCGGATTCAGGTTGCAGCGGTACCTCTACCGATGGCTTGGTTTTCAATTGTTCCAAGGCAAGCGTCAACATGACCACAAGGAAACCGCCTAAAAGGCAAAAGATCGCGGCCTGTAGCCACATAGGTATGACCGGGTCGTCTTTGACGATTATGTGCCACGGCACGCCTGCAAAAATGGTAACGAACAATCCCAGCACAAACGCCAGCGAACCGATTTGTCGAACTGTTTTCATACTTTTCTCCTTAAAACATAAAGCTTGTTCACATTTCAGAATATCAGTGCATTACTTCAATGATCCTGTTTTTATCATTCAGGATCAGCTTCCATCGTGGAGGCCGGATAGTGCTGGTGGTAGGCGGTCCAACAAAACGCCGGGAGACTATCCAACCGTTATCACACTTTTCACTATACCATTTCCAGTCCGGATCATCGACAGTTCCGGACTTGGCGAATATCCGTGTCTTGAAGATCTTGAAGTTATTCGAGTTACCTTTGATAAATCCCCACCGTCTGGGCGAAAAGACCAATTCTTCGATAAACTTGCCTGTCTCCATCGCAGAATTTTCATCTGAAACCACAATCTGTTGAGCCCTTATAAAGTCCGAGAACATTTCATTCTTAAAGGTTCCCGTCGGCCCCGACATACTGCTGAAAACACCTCCTTTTAGATCAAAGACCTTGCCTTCTGTTGAAACTGCAAACAGATTTGAAACTGAAATTATATTAGTCTCAATGATATAGATCTTATAGTCCGGGAGGAACTTTTTCACCAACGGGCTTTGAAATTCCACATAGCTGCCTATGGGTATCTCCTTACCTTTCGGCCATGTTTTCTTAAGTCTATTACATTGCTTAGCAAGATATGGCTCTATGAATTCACCCCACTTGCGCTTAGCTATTCTCCACTTCAGAGCCTCTTCGTACTCCCATTTACCTCCCAGCTGATTCCTGAATTCGTCTGAAACAACAGTCTCTATGTTATCCGGCACGATAATATCTTTGAACACAAGGCCGTCCTTACCAATATAACATGTTATCTTAGGATAAAGATCCTTCTTGGTTTGCTCTTTCCCCAATCGAATTATATCCAGTCGCCAGTCAAATACGATCTCTTTACCATGGAACGATTCTACTTTTCCTAAAGCTTCATACTTGGTCTTGAATGAATTTGCAGTAATTGGGATTTCCACCGTTTTGTAACTTGGTTATATATAGAGCTGAAGCGTAGGTTTTTCTATCGTTGTGAATTTTTTCAAAAACTCATTAAATTCCTCAGCAACCCCTTTATAACAGAATATCTCATCACCATTAACCCACTGCCAATATACTCGCCCGGGCGATTGGACCGTTGTCAATAAACCCCCTGGCCAATCAGATGCCGATTCAACCGGCCTTTCTCCAAAGTCCTCCATCCCTAATCCGAGCACACTACAGGAAAATATGCAAATGAACAAACCCAGCACAAATGCCAGCGAACCAATTTGTCGAAGTGCTTTCATAACTTTTCTCCTTCAGTTAAGATCGAGCGACTTTTATTTATTTGTTTTTTACGGTCTCGTTCAATTCGGCGATCCGAAGCTCCAGCCTCTTTATTTCTCGGCTGGTATTGATCTTGTAGAGCATTTGCCAGTACTTGGCTTTACTGAAAATACAAAACTCTATACAGCAGACAAAGATAGCGGCATACATAATATGGAATTGAGTCTGGTCTGTATTGAAGAATTTGATACCACAGTATATAGCCCCGGCTACAAAAGGCAAAGAGTATGCGCCGTGGACAATGAAGCTATTAAACATTCTTTTGCTGTAGAGTTGCCCTACCATTGAAAATAGCGAATCTTCTTCCGAGTCATCGTAGGTGTCATCGAGGATTTTCTTGATCTGTTCTTCGTTCATTTTCTTGTTCCTTAAAATTTTTATTCAGTATATTTCTGCCATAACTTTTTCAGTTCTTTTCTTGCACTATGCAAT
>CBDUSK010000110.1:0-5761 GCA_965369915.1 uncultured Phycisphaerae bacterium | reverse complement strand
AGAGTATCTTATGCCGGAACGGCTGAGGAAAAAAGTCTTGGCAAAAAAGCCCGCAGATTATAGAATCCTTTAATCCGGTTTTGTTTATTCGGCTTAGACGGATACCGGAGGGATTGTCAAGAACGTAAAGATATTATAAACCCTGTAAAAACAAGAAGATAATACAATGGCGAAGTTTCCGGCAACGGTTTTTATCATAATAATAGTATATTGCTCTACGGGCTTTTGCCAGGCTCAAGGCGCCGGAAAGGCCGAAACCGGTCAACGGCCAGCACAACTCAAGGCCGATCCAATAGTCCGGGCAGAACTGGCAGACCCCAATGAAGAATTCCTGCCAGAACTCAGTCTGAAAATCAAATCCGGAAAACAAGCGATCGACCGTCAGTTCGAGTACATCTTTACAACCTATGTCGACGAAGCCGGCAATGTAGATTATCAAGCCCTGAGGCGAAAACGAGTGAATCTTATCAGCCTCCTCAGGAAACTCTATGATCTTCATCCAGCCGAGATAATGTCCTGGTCCCGCAAGGAGAAGATGGCCTTTTGGATCAACGCCCACAACATATTCACGCTGAAGCTTATCATCGACAACTATCCGATCGAGCCCCGCTGGTACCTGATAAACTATCCAGGCAGCAGTTTAATGCAGATCCCCGGGCGCCGGGAAAAAAGATATTTCAAGGTGATGGGAATGGAATATACGCTTCCTGAGATCGAACGAGAGATACTTTTAAAAGGTTTCGACGACCTGAGAGTATGCTTTACCCTTTCATATGCCAGCGCGGGCGGCGCTTTTCTGCGAAACGAAGCCTACCGGGCCGACAAACTCGACGACCAACTGGACGAACAAACAAGAAGATTTCTCGCAGATCCGCGAGGGCTGAAAATCGACCACGTAAAAAAGGTGTTCTTTATATCTTACATATTCAGCCTGTATAAAGAGTATTATATTGAAAAATACGGACAGGTCAAACGGTTCAGAAATAGAAATACCGATATACGGGCCTACCTTAATTTCATCATCGATCATGTTTCGGCGGACACAGCCAAGCAGCTCAAAACAAAACCTTACACGGTAAGGTCGCTGATGTACAACTGGAACCTTAACGAACAAATCAAAAAATAATCTTTTACAGCAAGTACTGTTTTTTCTATAACTCGTCATATAACTTGACTATCGGCATATTATCCGGTATATTGGCCCGATTGGTTCAAATAAAATAAACATTAGGAGACTCTGCAATGGTAAAAAGATCAGTTAAGAAGAAAACCCCGAGCGCCAACAATAATTACCTGTTCACGAGTGAATCCGTAACCATGGGGCATCCGGATAAAGTCGCGGACCAGGTCTCCGATGCGGTCCTCGATGCATTGATCGCCAAGGACCCGTTTAGCAGGGTTGCCTGCGAGACGCTGGTAACCACGGGGCTTGTGATCGTCGCCGGAGAGATCACCACAAAAGCCTATGTCGATATAGCCGGTGTTGCACGAGAAACAGTCCGCCAGATCGGATATAATGACCCGACCATCGGATTCGACTCTGAAGACTGTGCAGTTGTCGTAAGTATCGACAAGCAGAGCCCGGATATATCACAGGGTGTTACAACGGGCCAAGGTCTGCATAAGGAGCAGGGAGCAGGAGACCAGGGACTTATGTTCGGTTATGCGTGCAAAGAAACCCCCGTCCTGATGCCGATGCCGATATACCTTGCTCACAAGCTGACGGACAGGCTCGCAAAACTCAGACAGAACGGAACTCTTAAATGGCTAAGGCCTGACGGTAAGAGCCAGGTAACAGTTGAATACAACGAAAAAGGCAAACCCATACGGATACATACCGTTGTGATATCGACCCAGCATGCCGCTGATATAAAATACAGCTCGCTTCGAAAGCAGATAATCGACAACGTGATAATGCCGGTCCTTCCGAAAAGACTGGTTGATAAAGATATTATTATCCATGTCAACCCGACCGGCAGGTTCGTAATAGGCGGCCCGAAGGGCGACTGCGGGGTTACAGGCAGAAAGATCATAGTGGACACTTACGGCGGCCGGGGCAGTCATGGCGGCGGCGCCTTCAGCGGCAAAGACCCCTCCAAGGTGGACAGGACCGCAAGCTATATGGCAAGATATATCGCCAAGAACATCGTAGCTGCCGGGCTTGCCGATGCATGCGAGATACAGCTTTCATATGCGATCGGTGTCGCACAGCCGATCTCTGTCCTTATCGATACTGGAGGGACGGCAAAGATCAGCGAACGTCTGATAGAAAAAATCGTCAAGAAACTTTTCCCGCTAACTCCTAAGAAGATGATCGACTATCTTAAACTGCGCAGACCTATATTCGTCGAAACCGCCAGGAACGGTCACTTCGGACGTGAACTGCCGACCTTTACGTGGGAAAAAACCGACATGGTCAACAAACTGCGAAAGGCAGCGGGTCTGAGCCCAATAAGAAAGAAAAGACGCAAAAAGTGATCTGAAATTTACTTGCTTCTATAGCAAAAAAGCCCGGTCGATAAACCGGGCTTTTTTTTATTCTCATGGTCTATTTTTTTAGTGCTTGAAGTGACGTTTTCCCGTAAAGACCATCGCAATACCCGCCTTGTCAGCGGCGGCGATGACCTCATCGTCTTTTACCGAGCCTCCGGGCTGGACAACGCAGGCTACGCCGGCATTAGCGGCGTTGACGACATTATCCGGGAACGGGAAGAAAGCGTCCGAGCCCATAGCGGCGCCTTTGGACAGTTCGCCCGCCTGTTTGAAAGCCAACAGTCCGGACTCGATACGGTTCATCTGCCCGGCCCCGACGCCGACGATCTTTCTGCCGTTTACGAGTGTGATAGTGTTGCTCTTTACATGCTTGGCGATTATCCATGCGATACGCAGGTCCTCGAGCTGTTCCGGCGTCGGTTTTGTTTTGGTCGGGTATGTAAGCTCGTCCGGCTCCCATGCCACGAGGTCCCGTTTCTGCAGCAGCATCCCGCCGACTATGCAGCGGGCATCGTATTCGGAGGCATCGATGCTTGCCCGATCGATAGGCCCTGTAGCCATCAGGCGGACATTTTTGCCCCAGCCTTTAAGGGTCCTGATGACCTCGACGGCGTCATGGTCAAATTCAGGAGCCACGATCACCTCGGCAAAGAACCCGCTTGCCCCCTGGGCCTTACCGAACCTGCTGTAAGATTCCATTATGGTAGTGGCGATAGCGGTATCAACTTTCCGGTTGAGCGCGATTATACTTCCGAATGCGCTTACGACATCGCCGAGGTAGGCCTTTTCATATGCAACGTGGATATCATCATCGACCGCACAGCCGCAGGGATTAAGATGCTTGACGACAACGGCGGCAGGAGCAGAAAATTCCTTCACCAACTCAAAGGCGGCGTTGACATCCAGCAGATTGTTAAAGCTTATGCCTTTTCCACCGGGTAGCAGCGAAGCAGTTCCCGCACTCATCTCGCCGCTCGCCGGCAGTTTGTAAAAGGCCGCGGACTGATGGGGGTTTTCGCCATACCTGAGCTCGGTATCCTTGGCCAGAGCGATCGAAACGCGCTCGGGATAATCGACCTGTGCCTTCGAGTTGAGATACCTGGAAATGGCGGCGTCATATGAAGCGGTCAATCCGAACGCAACCCTGGCAAAATCTTTGCGCAGGTCCTTATTCACCAAGCCGCCGTTTAACTGCAGCTCTTCTATGAGGCAGTCATATTGTGCGGGATTGGTCACCACCGTAACATACTTATGGTTCTTGGCGGCTGAACGGACCATACTCGGTCCGCCGATATCTATATTCTCGATTGCATCTTCGAAGCTGCAATCCGGTTTGGCTACGGTTTGTTCAAATGGGTACAGATTCACACATACCAGGTCGATCGGCTCGATGTCGTGTTCTTTCAGGGCTGTGGCATGGTCGGCTTTTTCCCGCAACGCCAAAAGAGCACCGTGTATCTTGGGGTGCAGGGTCTTTACTCTTCCGCCCATCATCTCCGGGAAACCTGTTACCGACTCCACACTGGCAACATCGACGCCGCCTTCGGTAAGCTTTTTAGCCGTCCCGCCGGTACTGATTATTTTGACTCCCATATCGCTGAGTTTCTTGGCAAAGTCCACTACTCCTGTTTTGTCCGATACACTTATAAGTGCTGTCTTTAGTTTAACATCCATATCAGCCTGTTCTCCTTATTAATCGTTGATCTTTATTGTTCAATCTGAGCGATGCTCGCGATCCGTCCTTTGTTATCTGAAACATAGATCACCGGATCGAGAAGGTTTGTGGTAAACCTCGTGACCGGTGCAAAATTGACCGAAAAGAGTTTTTTGCCGGTATTGTTGTCCATGACGACAAGCTCACCGGGCTCTGCCAGCACATAAGCTTTAGAGCCCATCTCGGTAAGCAGTCCTATCCCCTCGGGGATCTGCCATATTTTTTCCCCGCTGGTTTTATCAACAGCATACAGGCCGTTATTGCCGGCATATTGATACACGATATCCCAGCCGAGTTGAGCCGATTCGAGCAGGGGCTGCTGGGCCTGGAAGGGAACATCCCAGCCGGCTTTACCGGTGCGTACGTTGAGCTTATAAAGCTTTGTGTCTTCGCCTCCGACATACAGCCAGTCATTGTCCCTTGCCACAGGCGCCGTTATCGACCCGGAAATATCAAACTGCCAAAGCTTTTTAGGACCCTGCGCCCTAATACATACGACGTTACCGGCTTCGGTAGTAAAGACCACCAGCGAATCATCCACGGCCATCGAAGTAATAAGCGAATCGTTATCAGCAGTGACCATGAACCTGTGCCAGTACTCATCGGCTACGATGGCATGAAGCCTTTTATCGACTCCGGCAATAAAGATATTCTCGGAATTTCGTACCGGGCCGTAAACAGCATATCTGCCGATCGTTTCAATTGTCCTTCTTTCGGCAATAGTACCCGTCAGAGGATTCAGAACGATAAGCTCTCTGCCGACCATCAGCCAGAGTTTCTCGTCATAATAATCCGGGGAACCTATGGGAAGTCCAGCTGAGGCCAACTGCAGGTCAAACCTCATTGAACCTTTTAACCTGTCCAGGCAAAACAAATAGTTCCGGTCCGTCAGTATATAAAGATATTTTCCGAATATGAACAAGCGGTCGACATTTTCGGATTGCTTGATCGGCAAGTTGAACTGCCAGTTCAACTCAAGCCCCGCATGGTCAAGCAGGTTTGACGAGATCAGCACCGAACTTCCGCCAGTGACCGCATAAGCCGTACCTGCCGGCAGGATAAAAACTAATATAAGTAAAACGGTGATCAAATTTGAACGCGACATTTTTTTACTCATTAATTTCATTCATCACTCTCCATGGTTTTATTTAACAACCTGTTTAAAACACCATACCCAAAATAAATCCAGCTTGACACCGGCAGAAGTGCTCCCGAAACATCTTCGAAGGTCGAGTCTCAAGACATATCGACATAGTCCGCCAAATCTACCTTGTGTTCGGCCTCAAAGGCCTGCAATTCTTTAATCCGATCGACGTCGTCCTTGATACGATTATTCAGCTTGAAAATATACGGTTTGCCTGCAAGCCGATTCTTCAGGTCACCAAGCATAGGATCCCAGCGGCCGCCGTAAAGCTGCGCTTTAAGCACAACCAGCATCCTGTGCTCGTTGCCCAGCCCTCGGACAAAATCGTTTACAGCCGAGTCTACGGACAGATCTTCCTGATTCCCACGATTTTCGGACACTTTCGCCATCGGAAACTCTCCCTTGGCCGA
>CBDUSK010000109.1:0-5789 GCA_965369915.1 uncultured Phycisphaerae bacterium | reverse complement strand
CCCAATATTCCCAAAGTTATTTCAGAGAGAAGAAGCGACTTGTATTCATTGTTATATGACATATGCATACATATGTAACAGCCCAAAGCGGCAATTGTCGAAGCAAGAACAGCGAACAGAACCTTTCTGTCGGAATAGTTCCATAAAAATTTTCTGTTTAAAAAAATCACGGTTAGAATTGGAAAAAAGACGATTAAACAACTAATAGTATTTAAAAGAAGTGGTTCGGTTTTAAACAGTTCTACCCCGCCCTTTATGCCGGAACTTATGGAAAAGAAATAGGGCGATATAAATATCAGGCCGATCATTAATGACGTAATAATTAAAAATATTTTTCGCAGATAGATCATCTTTTCTTTGTTATGCAGGAGGGCATTGACTAAGCAGATGCAAAACGCACTGACAACAGCACCGGGCAAGAATTGCGGATAAATAAATCCCATCGCAGGGAATGACAGAAGAACGAGTACGGTGTAAAGTATAGTTTTTTTGCCGATAAATATTTTAATCACTGAGTACAAAAATACGAGATAGAAAACTAATCCGAGAGGGGTTCCGTTAATATTGAAAAACTTGGTAAAAATCGGGAGTCCCCGATATTCAGGGAAAAAAGGGTTAGGTTCCCCAAAAAAGTTGATCCGTCTAAACAGAACCAACAAATACTTATTAAATATAGTTATTCCATACATAGAGATCATTACAGAAAGGATGCAGGCATTATTATCGGCAATTAACAACTGTGAGATCTTATAGACCAAAAACATAACTGCAATAAGTGAAGCGATGTTCAAAACCGCATAAGAATAAAAAGGAGTAATATTAAATGTGTATGTAATCGCAGCAGCAGCAAATTCATATCCCCACGGATACAATAATTCCCTGCCGGCCAAGAGAGGATTAGTAGGCGGGATCCGGCCGTTCAATATCTGGTAAGTTATTCCGGCGTGCATAAAACCATGGTGGGAATAAATTCTGTTGTTGGGGTTTAGTTTATAAACAAATGCAAGGATCAGTGCAAAAACGCATAAAACCCAGATCAGGCTTGTTTTATGATGGGAAAAAACCAGGTTATATAGGATAAACACAACGGAAATACCCGCCAAAATCAAAAAAACGATCTTGTCGGTTTGCCTGTTTTCAGAAGTGAAGATGGTGTATAATAGACCAGTGAGCAGTAAAACCGTATAAAATATTATATATGCTTTGTTTTCTTCAATAAATTTTTTCATAGCTTCGGTCTGATATTCCAGCCTTTAGAACAGAGCTGATTTATTCTGTATACCCCAATGATCGCAGTCGCTCAATTGCCTCCTGGTTGGTCTCGAAGACAGAGGAACCAAAAATGGGCTTAAGCTCCTTTAGCCATGACTGCAGTTTTCTGTTGAGCACTTCGGCTGTCTTTGCCTGCTCCGGCAACAGATTGGAAGCTTCACGGGGATCTTCAACTAAGTCATACAGTTCACCATCCATGATGGTCGAGAAAATCAGATGCCATTTACCTTCAATGATCGAGTAAGCGTTCCCGGCAAGATATGGCTCGGTCACTCTCTCAAAGGTTCGGCGTTCGGCGAATACCGGCCCGCGAGATGTTTTTTCTCCTCGCATCATCGGAACAAGAGAATCACCTGCCATAAAACCCGGCGTCTCAATATCAAGTATTTCGAGGACAGTTGGCATAATGTCAACAATACTGACTTGCTCGGAGTGAACCGCTGCCTGTTTTGGAGAGCCTCTCGTCGGCATCCGGATAATCGTGACAACCTCAAGCTGGTGAGCATAAAGAAATTCTCCATGATCAAAGACGTAGCCATAGCGCGTCGCCAGTTCGGCAAGTGATTCCCCGTGATCCGAGACCAGGACAACAAGCGTGTCATCATCCAGCCCCAGCGTCTGCAATTCATACATGAGTTTTCCTACCGCCCAGTCCGTATAGGCGATCTCTCCGTCATACCGGTCCAGATAATCATAGTAATCCGGTGAGTTTTCCGCCCGTTGATATGGTTCAAACCATTTAGCTTTGAGTACATGCTTTTTGCCACTGTTAAACAATTTTCTAAAATTCATGGGAGGGACGTATGGACCATGGGGGTCGAAAAAATGTACAAAAAGAAAAAACGGTTTGCGACGGAGGTTCTTTAACCATTCTGTGGCCTTGGTCAGGGTGTTTTGCGCTCTTCGTTCTGTAGCCCTCTCGAGATAGTCATATGTTTGAAATCCTTGACCGAATCCATAACGCGGATTCATTACCCATGCACTGACAAAGGCGGCCGTATGGTACCCAGAAGCTTCAAGAAGTTCGGCAAGCGTTGTAGCCTCAGAGGGAAGTGTCTCGCCATTTCGCCTTACTGAAAGCTGAGTCGGATAAAGCGAAGTAAGCAGCGACGCATGAGCAGGGCCCGTAGTCGGTATAGTTGTATAAGCGTTGCTGAAACGATGCCCCTGGCTGGCTAATCGATCAATGTTTGGGGTGGTTGAACGTTTATAACCGTAACAGGAAACATGGTCGGCCCGTAGAGTATCAATAGAAATAATGAGGAGATTGGGCTTATTTGACTTCGTTAGAAAGACCAGCAGCATTAACAATATAATAATACCAAATGCAAAAACAATAAGTACAATCTTTCTTTGAGTATATTTTTTTGGTTTAACCATGTATTTTCCTATTACAGCTACTAAGAGCCTATAACAAAATGACTCTGTATTCAAGCGGCTTATTTTCCGTCCGGACGGCGTCAGGCTGCATCGACAATGCATTACATTGGCTGCTATCGTCTTCCTTGCCGGTGAGAAAAATCGCTCGCTTTCGGTACAACGATTCGTTTTGTTAGAGGCTCTAAACCAGAGGCTGGAAGATACTATCTCAAATCCCAATTATTATACCCGGGTCGGCAGCGGTTCTCAAGTCCCTTATTTGGCTTAAGATCAAGTTGCCAAGTAAAAAAGATTGTATTCTGACAGGATTTTTTGATAAAATAACTTCCACAATCTTTAGTTGATATAAAAGGGACCAGTAAAAAGGAAATGTGTTTATTAAAGCTGCAAAATACGGTCATTACTTTACTTGTTGTTGTAATGTTGATAACGGGTTCCTGTAAGCAAAATGAAGACTCTGATCCGAAGAGATCCGGTCGCAGCAAATACCCAAATATTATTGTCCTGACGGTAGATACACTTCGGGCCGACCATTTAGCTTCGTATGGATATCATCGTAATACGATGCCGATAATCGAGGAGCTCGCTGAAACAGGGATCGTGTTCGATAATGCAATAGTATCTCGGGGTATTACCAGGACCAGTTATGCATCGATCCTTACGGGATTATATCCGTTTGGTCATGGAGTTTATAATAGCTCAATAGTCATGCATGATAAGCTGCTGACCCTTCCGGAAATCCTTAAGTCAAAAGGCTATCATACGGCTGCCTTTATGAGCAATTTTGTACTTATAGGTCAACTCTCCGGTTTCAACCAGGGATTTGATATTTATGATGATTTTGTAGAAGATCGGGAAGCTAAACGTAACAATTATGAACGGATAGCCGAGAAAACCGCCCAAGCGATCTTAGAGTGGCTCGGGACCGATCCGGCACAACCATTCTTTTTATTTACTAATTTCATCGATCCGCACGGACCATACTTGCCTCCGGAACGATTCGGGAATGTGTATCAGAGCGAAAAAAGTTTTATGCTTAAAGACGGTATAAGAATACCGGGATACCAACGAGTAGGTAATACGATGAACTACTACGATTACTTAGACGGCTATGATGAGGAAATCCGGTATGTGGATGAAGCTATGAGTCTGGTAATTGAGCAGCTGAAGCGCAAAGGGTTGTGGGATAACGCATTAGTGATATTCACTGCGGATCATGGTGAATCATTCGGTGAACACGGGATATTTTTTGATCACCGCAACGGTCTTTGGGAAGCAACTACGCGGGTACCACTGATAATCCGATTCGGTGGAGACGATGATCAAAAGGAGTTCAAACCAAAACGAGTTAGCAGTATCAGTTCGCCAATGGATCTGATGCCGACCATATTGGATCACCTGGATATTTCTTTTAAGGGCAGGATGGATGGACAGAGTCTGCTGGAGATTTTAAAGGGTCAGAAAAAACATGATCGTATGTTCTTTCTTGAACTTCCAAAACTTTCGACACCGTATGGGCCGGACCCATGGCCCAATATTTACTCTGTACGAACAGCCACACATAAACTGATCCGGGTTTTTGGTCCGGATACAAGGCAGTTGGAAAATCAGGCTGTCTTTGATATTACCAAAGATCCGATGGAACAAAAACCCCTGCCATATGATAAAACGCTCCAAACACATCGCGAAATGGCAGAATATATGGATGATATGCTTGCAAAGGTTCGTGAATACAAAATCCCCTTCACATTGACCACCTATGAAATCCCCCTTTCCAAACGAAAACATTTTGTTGAAGAACGCAAAGATCAAAGGAAAATGATATTTAAACAGTTTTCCGCCGAGCAAGTTGAAAATCTTCGCAGCCTGGGATACACCGATTAGACGGGGGCAAATAAGCACACTTACGCAAAACAACCCTTGACTCACCTCCCCTCGGCTGGTAGATTGTAATTACTGAGGATCATCCCGGATTAGCACCTCTAAATACTGCATGAAGTGACAGAAAGAATCAGTAAAGAAAAGACAGAAAACTTTTTATCATATTAGGAGAAGTATCTGTGTTTAAAATTATAGGTGGTTTACTAATAATTAATGGCATAGTCATTGCTTTATTATTAATTTCTTCCACTCAGGTTCATAAAGCAGGAGTAATTAGTATTTGTCTTATAGCAATCTTCGCGGGATTTTTTCTCATCATCCAAGATCGTGTAATTGAAATTACGGTAAAAGGCGTTGGAACAATCAAAGCCGCGGCAGAACGGGCCGATATTGATTCCAAGGCAATCTCAGACATAAAGATTCGTATTGAGGGCCAGAGTGCAACTGTTGATTTGGTTGCTGGTCGGGCAGGGGAAGCGTTGGAACTTTCCGAAAAAGCGACAGAGAATATTGAGTTAGTTCAAAATGAATTGAATAAAGTCCGAACAAACCTATCTGCAACCGAGGGTAGTTTAAAGAGTTTAAGTTTACTAACAGTATTTCAGACAGTTGTAGTAAAGGCGCAGAATGATGACCGGCAAGCATATGAACAATTATCGGAGTGGGAAAAAGACAATCAATATCCATTCCAACAACAGGCTCTGATCGCCAAAATGAATATCCGCTTACAGTACTCAGAAAGAATTAGAACAGGTCTAATAGCTATAGCCCCAACTTGGAAAGAAGGAATTGATCAAAGTGAACTTACAATCTCCGAGTTAATTAACGATTATAATATTACTGAATGGTACTTTCATCCAGGTCTAATCAGTTATATCTGGAAGAGAAATGATTTCTCAAAAAAAGACCGATTACAATTTCTCATTGATGTCCTGAAAAATGACAGAAACCTGAAGGCAGTTTGCCTTGCACAACATTTTCTGTCAAAAGAAGCTGATATCAAGTTTAATCCGTTAGTAATAGAACCGTTGTTAGAATGGTGGGAAGAGAACAAAGGAAATTATAACAAGAATCCAGAAGAACACCCAACAGACGAGAAAAAAGAATAAGTAACTCGGCGATTTTTAAAATAGTGCGGTGAAAAATTTTTAAGGGGCTTAAAATGAAAATATGGAAGTTGACTCCTGTTGATCTTGAATTTGCTGGTTGGTGTTGTAGTATTCATAAAGGTGACGCAATCGTCAGGGCTGAAGATG
>CBDUSK010000108.1:0-5837 GCA_965369915.1 uncultured Phycisphaerae bacterium | reverse complement strand
AGTTCCGGAGGCTGATTCTTATAATCCCATTCGAAATCTTCGTCTCTCGGGCTGAAGACCCTTTCCTTTGCCCGAATCCCGTGCTCATCTCTTCTGATCCCGAGATAGAGCGCTTTGAAGCCGTATTCGGCGATAGCATTTTTTAAAGCGATGGTCTTAAGTTCATTACAGCATTCGAACTTTCCTTTGTCTGGGCCGACGCCTCGGGCCAGAGCTTTTTCATTCTTGGCAATTAACAGGGTTAAACCCCACTCCTTGACATATTTTGCCCTGAATTCGTAAATCTCCTTAAACTTGTGAGTAGTGTCGATATGCAGAACGGGAAATGGGATCTTCCCAAAAAACGCTTTTCTTACTAACCAAAGCAGACATGTGGAATCCTTACCTATTGACCAGAGCATAGCGACGTTTTTGAACTGGCTGTATGCTTCCCGGATGATAAAGATGCTCTGGTTTTCTAACCTGTCTAACTGGCTGAGAATGGCACTCATGCTATGTATACTCCTGTTTCGATTAAAAAAACGGTGTTCAAACGATTCTAAACTATGTATAATACTGCGATTAAGTCCAAAAGTCCAACAAAAAAACGGAAGTAGAGCGGAAAGTAAGCATTCAGAAGCTTATCTGAAGGGTATTTCGTCCAATCCAAAGGTAATATTGACAAAATCAGTTTTTTTTATTAGAGTTCGATTCTCAGTATTCTATTTATAAAGGGGAAATTGTGGAGTTAAAAGGTATAATATTAGCTGGAGGCAGCGGCACTAGGCTTTATCCCATTACCCAGGTGGTAAGTAAGCAAATCCTGCCTGTATATGACAAGCCGATGATCTATTATCCCCTGACAACGCTGATGTTAGCAGGTATCCGGCAGATACTTGTGATCTCGACGCCTGATGACCTTGGCCTTTATAAGCGGCTGCTTGGTGATGGAAGCCAGTGGGGGATCTGTCTGGAGTATGCCGCCCAGCCCCGACCGGAGGGCCTTGCCCAGGCGTTTATCATCGGTAAAGATTTTATTGGGCAGGGGCCGGCGTGTCTTATTCTCGGTGATAACATTTTTTACGGTCACGGTCTTGCTCAATCGCTGCAAAAAGCCGCAGAACAAAGCGAAGGCGCAACAATATTCGGATATTGGGTCCGTGACCCCCAACGGTATGGCGTTATCGAATTCGATGAGAACGGCAAGGTGCTTTCGATAGAGGAAAAACCCGCCGAGCCGAGATCGAACTATGCGGCGGTGGGTCTGTATTTTTATGACCCCGAGATCACCGAAATTGCCGCAAGTGTAAAGCCGTCAGCCCGCGGCGAATTGGAGATCACGGAAGTAAACAATATTTATCTCCGAAAAAACAAGCTCAAAGTCGAACTTCTGGGCAGAGGTACGGCATGGCTTGATACGGGCACGCCGGAATCGATGCTTCAGGCAGCGAACTTCGTCCAGACTGTAGAACAACGCCAGGGGCTGATGATAGCATGTCCGGAAGAAATTGCGTTTAACCTTGGGATAATCGATTCGGCGCAACTGATAAAGCTTGCAGAGCCCTTAAAGAAAAATCATTATGGGAAATACCTCTTAACATTGGCAGAGAAGGGGAGGCGAGCTTGAAAATTTCAGAAACAAAGCTGCCCGGGGTTTTAATATTTGCCCCGAAGGCGTTTTCCGACGAGAGAGGATTTTTCTTAGAGACCTGGAGCGCCAAGCGGTACCGCCAGGCAGGTATTACCCTGAGTTTTGTTCAGGACAATACTTCGTTTTCACAAAAGCCGGCATTACGAGGACTGCACTATCAGCATCCACAGTCACAGGGTAAACTGGTGCAGGTATTGTCGGGGGAGGTACTGGACGTTGCGGTAGATATTCGAGTCGGGAGCCCGACTTTCGGCAAATCCGTTGCGGTGATACTTTCAGAATCTAACCATAAGCAGATGTATATACCTCCGGGTTTTGCACATGGTTTCTGTGTTACGAGCGAAACGGCGTTGTTCTCATATAAATGCACGGATTACTATAATGCATCTTGCGAAGGTGAAATACTCTGGAACGATCCCGATCTGGGAATCGAATGGCCGATTGAAGAGCCGATACTGTCGGCAAAAGATTCAAATTCTCCGTTGCTGAAAGATATACCAGCCGAATCCCTTCCTCAGTATGGAAGCCTGAAATGAGCAAGTCAAAGATCGTTATCCTTGGAGCAAGGGGGATGTTAGGTACGGATATTGTCGGTCTGTGTCAGGAAAAAGGGATCGAAGTGCAGGGACTGGATCTGCCGGAGTTCGATATTACAGATACTGTTCAGTTGACCGAAGCTGTAAAGGGCAGCGAAATAGTCATCAACTGTGCGGCGTATACCAATGTCGAAAGAGCTGAATCTGAGCCCGAAATTGCTTATAAAGTTAATGCAGAGGCGGTAGGGCGGCTCGGTGAGATCGCCAAAGTTGCCGGTGCGGCGGTTTTACATATCAGTACAGACTTTGTTTTTGACGGCCGATCAGACTCACCGTATGTAGAGACCGACCCTATGAACCCGATAAGCGCTTACGGCAGGAGTAAAGCCGGGGGGGAAAAACTGCTTACGGAGGCGGCAGGGCGTTTTTGTATAGTCCGTGTTCAATGGACCTATGGAGCAGGCGGCAACAATTTTGTAAAAAAGCTTACGGAATTGGCCAAAGCAGGCAAGCCTCTGCGGATAGTTGACGACCAAAGAGGATCGCCTACGGCAACGGTAGAAGCGGCAGGTGCGATCTGTCAACTGCTTGAGGATGTGCCCCAAGGAGTATTTCATTTTGCCGCGGCTGGTTTCGTCAGCCGATATGATATGGCAAAATTCATGTTTGATAAACTCGGGATGAAAGTGGAACTGAGCAGCTGCAGGAGCAGCGAATATGCTGCCAAAGCTGCCAGACCATTGAACAGCTGCTTTGATTGCGGTAAAATCGAATCATTGCTTGATGAGCCTATAAAGCCGTGGCAGGAGCCTTTAGAGCATTTTTTGGAGCAAATATGAAAAAAATATTAGTTACAGGCGGAGCCGGATTTATCGGAAGTAACTTTGTCCGGATGGTTCTCAGTGAACATAAGGACTGCTTTGTGGTCAATCTTGACAAACTGACGTACGCGGGCAACCTTGAAAATCTCGAAGGTTTTATGGACAATGCCAACCACAAATTCGTCAAAGGCGATATATGTGACGGGGTATTGGTCGAAAAATTGATCGATGAACATAAGCTCGAAGCGATAGTCAATTTCGCGGCAGAGAGTCATGTTGACCGTTCGTTAGTCGATCCGGGGATATTTATTACGACGAATGTTACGGGAACCCTTGCATTATTAAAGGCTGCCCTTGATAAAAAAGTCGAGCGGTTTGTGCAGATATCAACTGATGAGGTATACGGTTCGCTTGGCCAAGAAGGTTTGTTTACAGAAGCCACTCCGATCAGTCCAAATTCGCCATACTCAGCGAGCAAGGCGGCAGCGGACCATCTTGTCAGGGCTTTCGGGCACAGCTGGGGATTAAAATACAACATCACGCGATGCTCGAACAATTACGGCCAATACCAGTTTCCGGAAAAGATGATCCCGCTGATGATCAATAATGCGATGAACGATAAAGACCTGCCGATCTACGGGGACGGACTTTATGTCCGCGACTGGCTTTATGTCTACGATCACTGCACGGCGATCTGGAAGGTTTTGACCGAATCTGAACCGGGCCGGATCTATAATATCGGCGGGAACAATGAAAAGACCAACCTCCAGGTCGTGCGTCTGATACTTGAGCGTCTGGGCAAGAGCGAATCGCTGATAAAACATATAACCGACCGTCCGGGACATGACAGGCGTTATGCGATCGACTCATCCAGGATGACGAAAACATTGAACTGGCGGCCATCGGTGACGTTCGAAGAGGGCATCGGCAGGACGATCGACTGGTACCTTGCGAATGCCAAGTGGTTGAAAAATATTGTGTCCGGTGAATATCAGAAATATTATGAGACGATGTATTCCGGCCGATGAACGATCAGGTCCCTGCTGTTCAGCATGTCATTGATCTAAAGAAAACATTTATTCTTGACCAAAAAGAAGCCGTATGTTATTGTTTTGCAACGATTAAGTGAAACAGGATTATCGCATGAAAGAAAACGAAGTCAAATCATTCAGACGGATATTCAAATATGTCTGGCCCCAATGGCCGCGGTTGGTGTTAGTCTTTGTAACAGCGATATTGGTAGCAGTTCTTTTTACGCTGAGTTTCATGACGATCGGGCCGCTTTTGAAAGTTATGATGCAAGAAGAGGGTTTGCACGGCTGGATAGACCGTAAGACCTGCGACTGGGTTTATGGTATGGATTTTTATGTTCCGGATCTGACGGACTTTGGCTTTGGCGAAAAGGACATAGCTTATTACCTTAGAGTTACTGACATTGAGAAGGAAGGCCTTGCTGAAACTTGTGGCCTACGAGTTGACGACCAGATAATCGGAGCCGGCGCGTTTTTATTACAGAATAAAGATTTGGAAAGAATAAATTCAGCAGAGCTGCTCGAAGAGTTAGCTACCTCGGTCGACAAGAAAAACATCAGGTTACAGCTAAGGAGATTCGATCCGGCCGATGGTTCCCTTGAATACGTTGATATCGACCTTGTGGTCGCATCAAGGAAGGGCTCATTTGCCAGGGATTTGAAAATGGCTTGTATTTTGAAAGTGCAGGATGCGATAAGTTTTATGCCTCGTTCTGAGGCCAAAGAAAACAGGAAAAGGGCCATTGTATTTATTATAGTCGTGATGGGGGCCGTTACGGTAATTCGCTGCACGGCAACATTTTACCAAAAATACATCGCCGAAAAGATAGTCCAGGTAGCAATTGCCCACTTGCGTGAAGAGGCCTTTACACATGTTATGAATATGCCCACGGGGTATTTCTCGAGCGAAGGGACTTCCGATACTACGAGCCGAATTCTTGGGGACACGTCCGGAACAGGAGCCGGTGTCAAGGTATTACTTGGCAAGGCACTTAGAGAGCCGCTTAAAGCAATGGGGACATTGTGCGGTGCAATGTTGATCAGCGTGAAGCTTACGCTCATATTTTTATGTCTCGCACCTGTAACGATCCTCCTTCTCGGACTTCTTGGCAAAAAGATCAAAAAGGCCACGACCAAATCGCTCATGAGCAGTGCCTTGATGCTCGGAAAGATCCAGGACGTGATGCGGGCATTACGTGTTGTAAAGGTTTATAATCGCCAGGAATCAGAAGCCCGGGACTACAAAGCAATTAACCGAAAGTTCTTAAGGCGGGTGCTGCGTGTCGCTAAGGTCCAGTCCGCAACAGGACCAATTATGGATGTTTTGGGTATGATCGCAGGTTCAGCAGCTTTGCTGGTGGGGATCCAATGGGTATTTGGAGCCGGGACTAATATGGATTCAAGCTCGTTTTTCCTGCTCTTAGTTCTTTTAGGAACCACGGCAGAATCGATCCGCAAAGTTAGTGATGTCTGGCCCAAGGTCAACCGCGCAAATGCAGCGGCCGAGAGAGTTTTTGCAGTTATAGATGCACCAGCCGAAGTCGAAGAACCAGATGCCGTCGAATTGGGACCATTAAGAGAAAATATCGAATTTAGAAATATTGTCTTTAGCTACCCGGGAAGCGACAAAGAAGTATTAAACGGAATAGATCTGACAGTAAAGGCCGGACAAACCATTGCTGTTGTCGGCCCTAACGGTTCAGGCAAGACCACTTTAATAAATCTGATACCAAGGTTCTATGATGTTGATTCAGGACAGGTATTGATCGATGGCCGGGATATTCGGCACGTTACATTTAAGAGCCTTCGAAGTCAGATC
>CBDUSK010000107.1:0-5859 GCA_965369915.1 uncultured Phycisphaerae bacterium | reverse complement strand
CCTCAGCTTTGCGCAGAATTGCGAACCTGAGACTATCCGAATAATCTACACTCAAGCAAATGATTTTGCAAGAACATTAGACTTTACACGGCCGCTTCTGTGCGTTGGGTTTTTCAGTCCTCTTGTGGTTTTCAGAGATCTTAGTTCCCGTAAAATAACAACGCCGATGCCGATGAAAAATTATTATAGCGATATTTGAGTAGAAATATTAATGAAAAAAAATTCAAAATGTCGGAAAACTTGACTTTATTTTGTTGCATCTATAAAGTCGTTTCTCTAAAATCCCTGAGCAAATATTTTTCTGACTCGAATTTGTTGTTTCCGAGGGTATTATTATGGATGTGATACCGGCGATCGACCTGATGTCGGGCAAATGTGTCAGGCTTGTACAGGGTGAATATCACAGGCAGATCACGTACGAGGATGATCCTGTCAGGCAGGCACGTCTCTTCCTCGAAGCCGGAGCAGAATATCTTCACATAGTCGATCTTGATGGTGCACGGGTGGGAAGACCCGTCAATATCGACGCGATCAGGAATATCGTTACTGTCGAAGGGCTCCAGGTCGAGCTTGGAGGCGGAATTCGTGACGAGCAGTCAATTCAGATGATGCTCGATATAGGTATCAGCAGGGTCATAATCGGAACCAGTGCCGTGAAAAGATTTGACTGGTTCGCGGAAATGACAAATAAGTTCCCCTCCAAACTGATCCTTGGCATTGACGCAAGAGGCTCGAAAGTCGCGATCCGGGGATGGACTCAGGATGGGCCGGACCAATTGTGGGATTTTGCCGCTCAGGCCGCTGATCTGCCTATCGCTGCCATCATATATACCGATATCAGCAAAGACGGCATGTTGGCTGGGCCCAATTTTGAAAAGACAAAAGCACTCGCCGATGCCTCGAAAGTGCCGGTTTTTGCCGCAGGGGGAATTACTGAGATCAGCGATATCGTCAGGTTTAAAGAACTCGGTGTTGCAGGGGTAATCGTCGGAAGATCGCTCTATGAGGGAAAGCTGGACTTGGCAGAAGCCATTAAAACCGCAAAACAGGCACCGATTGAATAAAGGTTTTGTTCACAACCATCTGAATAACCAAAGACCGCAGGACTTGTTTCGTATCTCCTCTCAGATAAAAATGACTCGAAAGATAGTTTTTTCACCTGTTTCAGGCCGGTTTCAGGGTTTCTCAGAAAAGCTTTGACGGCCGATGCCGTCTTTATTATACTCGGAGCTTTTATCAGGATCAGGTATTAAAATGCGGGAGGCAAGTCCATGGATAGCGAAAGGATCATTTCCGGTGGAATAACATTTGATGATGTTCTGCTGATTCCTTCCAGGAGCGATTTCGTGCCCAGTCAGGCGGATACATCCACTCAGTTGACCAAAAACATTGCGATTAATATCCCCATCGTCTCGGCGGCGATGGATACTGTTACCGAATCTGCCCTGGCCATTGCCCTGGCACAGGAAGGGGGGATCGGTATCATACACAAAAACCTGTCTATTCAGGCACAGAAGCGGGAAGTCGCGAAAGTTAAACGTTCAGAGAACGGAGTCATACTTGACCCGCTAACCCTGGCTCCAGATGATACCGTCAATCGGGCAAGGGAAGTGATGAATGAACAGAATGTATCTGGAATTCCGATCATAAACGGCAAAAAGCTTGTCGGGATCATTACCAGACGGGACCTCAAATTCCTTAAGGACGATTCGGTCAAAATTGCCACCGTCATGACCTGCGAAAACCTCGTAACCGGTCCTGCGAATACGACATTAGAGCAGGCAAAAGAGATACTGCAGCATCATAAGGTGGAGAAATTACTGCTTGTTACCGGCAAGGGGGAACTCTCGGGACTTATTACGATGAGGGATATCGACCGTTTCCAGCAGTATCCGCGGGCTGTACGGGATGACAGAGGAAGACTTCGCGTTGGGGCTGCCGTCGGAGTCAACGATTACGACAGGATCAAGGCCCTCATCGATGCCGAGGTGGACGTTGTCGTTGTCGATACCGCTCACGGTCATTCCAAAAACGTTATTGAAACCGTCAAAAAGATTAAAAGTCTGTATGACATCGATGTTATCGCCGGAAATATTGCTACCGAAAAAGCCGCCGAAGATTTAATAAACGCAGGAGCAGATGCCGTTAAGGTCGGCATAGGTCCCGGAGCCATATGTACCACCAGGGTCATCTCGGGCGTCGGGGTCCCACAGGTATCGGCGATAATCGACTGTGTAAAAGCTGCCGAGAAAAAAGGCACCCCAGTCATCGCTGACGGCGGGATACGTCATTCCGGCGATATTACAAAAGCTATCGCCGCAGGGGCATCTTCGGTTATGCTCGGCTCGCTGTTCGCGGGGCTCGATGAAAGCCCCGGACAGCTTGTGATATATAAGGGCAGACAGTTCAAGGAATACCGGGGCATGGGATCGATCGGGGCGATGGTGCACGGCTCAGCAGACAGGTATGGACAGGAAACCTCTGCCGAACGGGATAAACTCGTACCAGAAGGTGTCGAAGGCAGGGTCCCTTACCGAGGGATGCTGGACAATTTTATCTATCAGCTTGTAGGCGGGATCAGGGCAGGAATGGGATATTGCGGAACTAAGACCATTGAACAACTCCGCAAAAACAGCAGGTTCGTGCGTATCAGCCCGGCAAGCGTAAGCGAATCCCACCCACATGATATTATGATCACGAAGGAATCGCCGAATTATTCCGGCTCGGATACATTCGAAAGCTGATCTGGTCGTTAGCATTTATTACAGGTTTTCAGCCAAAGATGTATCTACAGAAATTTTAACGGGGTTTTAAATGTCGCGAGAAGTTGTTGCAATAATCGATTTTGGCAGTCAGTACGGCCAACTGATAACTCGACGTGTGCGGGAGCATAATGTCTATTCACAGATATACCAGCCCGATGTAAAAGCCGAAAAACTTGCCCAACTCGGTGTAAAGGGACTGATCCTCTCGGGAGGACCGGCGAGTGTCTATTCCGAAAACGCCCCGGCCTGCGATAAAAAAATATTCGAACTTGGCGTCCCCATACTTGGGATCTGTTACGGAATGCAGTTAGGATGTAAAATATTAGGTGCCGATATCTCTCCCGCAAAAAGCAGAGAATACGGCAAAACCGATTTGAAAGTTATAGAAAAAAACGATCTCTTTAAAAACCTGCCGGACACGACCACGGCATGGATGAGTCATGGCGACCAGGTAAACCAACTGCCTGACGATTTTACTCCTCTCGCGACAACACCGAACTGTCCCTATGCCGCGGTTAGACATAATTCCGGAAAATTCTTCGGCGTACAGTTTCACCCTGAAGTTACACATACCCCGAAAGGACAACTGATACTGCAGAACTTCCTGTATGATATCTGTCGTTGCAGCGGAGACTGGCAGATGAGCGATTTTGTCGAACAAACCGTAGACGCGGTCCGTCAGCAGATCGGCGATGCTGCCGTGATATGCGGGGTCAGCGGTGGTGTGGATTCTGCTGTTACTGCCGCGCTGCTGCACAAGGCCGTCGCCAAACAACTCGTCTGCATCTTCGTGGATAACGGTCTGCTCCGCAAAAATGAACGGCAGGATGTCGTCTCCACGTTCCACGACCATTTTCACATGGACCTGCATGTTGTCGACTGGTCCAAAGAGTTCCTCTCCAAACTTCAGGGAGTTACCGACCCGCAGACAAAGCGAAAGATCATCGGCGCCGAATTCATACAGGCCTTTAGATCCGAAGCAGACAAAATAACCAATGCCCGGTTTCTCGCTCAGGGCACACTTTATCCGGACGTTATCGAATCCGGAAACAAGGACGGCAACCTTGCAGCCAATATAAAACTACATCATAATGTGGGAGGTTTGCCTGAAGAACTTGGATTTGAACTTGTCGAGCCGCTTAGAAACCTCTTTAAGGACGAGGTTAGGGTCGTCGGCGAGTACCTTTCTCTGCCTGAAAACATGGTTTGGAGACATCCTTTTCCAGGCCCGGGACTGGCCGTTAGAATTATCGGCCAAGTTAATGAAAAAAGGCTTGAGGTACTAAGGGAAGCGGACGATATATTGATTGAAGGTATCAAAAAAGCCGGGCTCTACAGGCAGATATCACAGGCTTTGACCGTGCTTTTGCCGATAGAGACCGTAGGAGTAATGGGGGATGAAAGAAGCTATGAGAATGTTATTGCGATTAGAGCGGTGGAAACATGCGATTTTATGACTGCTGATTTTGCTCGGATTCCGTACGATGTGTTAGGAACGATAGCGAACAGGATCATCAACGAGGTTAGAGGGGTTAATCGTGTCGTATATGATGTTTCCAGCAAGCCGCCTGCTACGATTGAATGGGAATAAGGAATGAGAAAGCTTCGGCGTAACGGAAGCTGGCTTAAATTTTGTTGTGGAGTGTTGATCCTTTTGGGGACGTCTAATGCCCGGATTCAACAAACCTGGGCCGGCGAAGACAAGACCCAACGATCAGATACAAAAAACCAGGGTTCCGAAAACTCCACGGATACTCATATCGATCGATCTTCATCCACTGCATATACCGCTACGTCATTTCTCAGCGATGCCTGGAAACTACCCGTTATTATTGTAGATGAAACCGTCGAAATTGCTCGTGATAAGGATTATGTTCCGCTTTTATTACTGGCAGGCGGCGGAAGTATCGCCCTTCATGCAGACGGTGTCGATGATAAGATCGCGGATAATTTTGATAAACCGAGTCTTAACGGTGAAGTCGATAAGATCACCGATCTTCTCGGCGGGCCCGGTATACATTTCGCTGCGACGGGTTTGTGGTATTTAATAGCAGAAGATAACGGTGACCTTGCCGGAAAAGAACACGCATGGACAATGTTAAAGGCTTTGTCAGTTACCGGTGCTACGACTTTAGGTCTTAAGATGATTCGAAATAATGAAACTCCGAATGGGAAACCCCTGGCCTGGCCGAGCGGACATACCTCGAGCTCCTTTACTGTAGCTGCCGTGCTGGATGAACTCTATGGCCCCGAAGTCGGAATACCTGCATATCTCGGAGCAGGGTTTGTCGGTTACCGTATGATGGATTCCGGCGACCACTGGGCCAGCGACGTCCTCTTTGGCGCGGTTTTAGGATACATTGTAGGCCATCATATTGCCGGAAAGCACATAGAGCTTGAACTTGGCGGCTTTGAAGTGGTGCCCTATACAAGCACTCTCTATGACGAAAATGTCTTAGGCATCAGCCTCGTCAAAAACTTTTGACAACCTCATCCCGAACGATCGCAGGATATTTCCAAAACTTTCTTCACGAAAAGCGTTTCTCTTTGCTTCTGAAAGATATTTCAAAAGCGCGCAAAAAAAGTCGAGAGATATATTGTAGATCTCTCGACCATCACCCTCTCCTCCGAAGGGATTTATTTCAAGAAGCTTACCGGGGACCAGGCAACTTCCCGATCGACTGCCGTTTCTGAAGTTCGTTCCAGCAGCTTCATTATTCGGATATTTCAAAGAACTGATATTAACTAAACTGATCAGTCCCTTCGTTTTCTTCTTAACACAGCAACGGCACCAAGTCCGAAAAGAACTATAGTGGCCGGTTCAGGTATGGGCTCGTTAGGAGCAGGTTCATCTTCTTCGCCATCATCGTCTCCTGGGGGGACCCCCGGGACTGGAAACGGGCGGTCTTGATCGGGCAATACCAATACCGGCCTAGGAGGCTGTCTCGGCCTCGGACTTGCCATTGGGCCCACTGGGGTGAATCCACTTGCTGCCGCCGCGCCCGCTCCACCTGAACCTATGCCTTTTTGGGGCAGAACAGATGGAGTCAGCAACGAAAATTCTTCCCGCTCGAACACCGCTATAACTATCTTG